>LVAK01000152.1 GCA_001604035.1 Clostridiales bacterium Firm_05 | reverse complement strand
CCATATAGGGCGCAGCCATGCAAACTTGCAAGGCTTTTTTTATTTTCAAGCGCCCTATATGGGGAAAAATAAGATTAAAAGTCTTTGGAAAGGGGTTCTTCCCCGAGTAATTGCCATATACTTCTATGTAATTACCACGGTTAAGGCTGCGCACCTTAACGGAAAATGCCTGTATTACTTGACAAATGATATATAATGTGGTATAATCACAAAGTACGAAATGACCGACAGTTCGTTTGCGCCATCCTGTCGTTAAACAAAACCAGGGCATCCGTAAGTGCAGGGGAGAACTGCGCTTTGATAGTCATGGATGCATCTGCATAGGCAGATGCTTTTTTATTGGTGCAGAAAAGGAGACGAGCAATGTATTATCTGAAAACATCCGCTGCCTTTGACAGCGCACACTTTCTCCAGGGCTACCATGGAAAATGCGCCAATATCCACGGCCACCGCTGGACACTGGAGGTAATGCTCAGCAGCAGCAGTCTTAAGGATTCCGGCGAAAAACGTGGTATGCTCATGGATTTCGGCGATGTGAAGAAGAGCGTCCGCACCCTTGCAAGGGAGCATGATCACGCACTCATCTATGAAGCAGGTTCACTCCGTCCGAAGACACTTGAAGCCCTTAACGAAGAGGGATTCCGGCTGATAGAAGTTCCGTTCCGCCCTACGGCTGAGAACTTCGCAAAGTATTTCTATGATATACTATCCGGTCAGGGACTTCCACTGAAAAGCGTGACCGTATACGAAACGCCTGAGAACTGTGCCGTTTACGAGGCCGAGGAGGAATGACTATGTATCCGATAGCAGAAAAATTCGTGAGTATAAACGGCGAGGGTGTACGTGCCGGAGAGCTTGCAGTATTCATAAGATTTTCCGGCTGCAATCTCAGATGCAGCTACTGTGATACAAAATGGGCAAATGAGCCCGGAGTACCTGTAGAAGAAATGTCTGCTGACGATATCGTAAGCTATGTCAGCGGTACCGGTGTGAAAAATGTTACAATAACCGGCGGAGAGCCTCTTTTGCAGGATGAGCTGCCGCAGCTCACAGATGCTCTCATGTCTGCCGGTTTCCGTGTGGAGATAGAGACAAACGGCAGCCTGCCGATCGATAGCTACTCCGACAGGAAATACCGCCCGGTATTCACAATGGACTACAAGCTGCCCTCAAGCGGTATGGAAGACAGTATGTGCGGCCATAATTTCGGCTGCCTTGAGAAATGTGATACAGTAAAATTCGTAGCCGGCAGCAGGGCTGACCTCGAACGTGCGGCAGAGCTTATCAGCGAGCACTACCTGACAGATCGCTGCCATGTATATATAAGTCCCGTATTCGGGAAGATAGCCCCGGCAGAGATCGTAGAGTTTATGAAGGAGCACGGCATGAATGATATACGTTTACAGCTCCAGCTCCATAAATTCATATGGCCGCCGGAGCAGAGAGGAGTCTGAAAATGGATACAAAAGCAATAGAATTTCACGTAAGAGGACTGCTTGAAGCTCTTGGAGAGGATCCTGACCGTGAGGGACTTAAGGATACACCTCAGCGTGTTGCAAGGATGTATGAGGAGGTATTCGAGGGCATTGCCTATACCAATCACGACATTGCAGAAATGTTCGGCAAGACCTTTGAGGTAACTCCATCAGAAAATTCCGAGACAGCAGTGGTTATGAAGGATATAGCAGTATTCAGCTATTGCGAGCATCACCTTGCGCTGATGTATGATATGTATGTGAATGTGGCATATATCCCCCGTGGAAGAGTTCTCGGGCTGAGCAAGATCGCACGTATATGCGATATGGCAGCAAAGAGACTGCAATTGCAAGAGCGCCTTGGCAGTGATATTGCGGAGATAATCTCAGAGGCGGCAGGAACACCTGATGTGGGAGTGCTCATAAGGGGTTCGCATAGCTGCATGACAGCGAGAGGTATACGCAACACACCGGCGCAGACTGTTACAAGGACTTACTGCGGAGCTTTCCGTACAGACGGAGAGCTGAAAAAGATGATAGAATAAAAACAAAAAGAAAGAACGCCGGAGGCGGCAATAATGGGAGTCCAGAGGGATGATATTCCTCTGGCAGGGAGGTGTGTGATGAGGGGCAGCGCCCCTCCTGAAAAGTAGTCCGGACAGCGAAGCTCCTTCCGGACGGCTTATCTTCACGTCTTTCCCTCGGCTTGACCGACGTATTATCTTGCCGGTCAAGCCGGGAGCTACATTTGCAGAGCGTCCGTACAGCATTGCTTCGCTCGCTGTACTGCTTTCTTAGGGAGGGCTCTGCCCTCCCTCGCACACCTTCCCGCCAAAGGGTTATCAACCCTTTGGAAACCCATTTTTTGCCGCCTTCGGCGATATTAATTTTTTAAGGAGAATAATATGAAAGCACTTGTACTCCTCAGCGGCGGCGTGGACAGCGCCACCTGCCTGGGACTTGCTGTAGATAAATACGGTGCGGAAAACGTCATCGCACTTGCCGTATATTACGGTCAGAAACACAGCCGTGAGCTTGAAGCCGCAGAAAACGTGGCTGCCCACTACGGCGTAAAACTGAAAAAACTGGATCTCGCCCTCATCTTCGCAGATTCAGACTGCTCACTGCTCAAGGGCTCCGATGAGGATATACCCAGGGAAAGCTACGCAGAACAGCTCGAAAAGACCGGCGGAGCTCCTGTATCCACCTATGTTCCCTTCAGGAACGGTCTGTTCCTCTCATCTGCCGCAAGCATTGCCATTGCAAATGACTGCGGAGTTATCTACTACGGTGCTCACAGCGATGATGCTGCCGGAAACGCCTATCCTGATTGCAGCAGCGCCTTCAACGATGCTATGAACAGAGCAATATTCCTCGGAAGCGGCGAACAGCTCCGTATCGAAGCACCATTTGTGGATATGACAAAGGCTGATGTGGTCAAGACCGGACTTGCACTGAACGTCCCCTACGAGCTCACATGGAGCTGCTATGAGGGCGGAGACAAGCCCTGCGGTGTATGCGGCACCTGCCGTGACAGAGCCGAAGCTTTCCGTCTGAACGGCGTTGAGGATCCGGCACTGAAAGGAGAATGAACATGGACAGGATAAAAGATAAAGAGAGCGGCGATATCACGCTCCTCGGCGAAAAAAATACCGAGTACAGATCTGATTATTTCCCGGATGTGCTTGAGACCTTCCCCAACAAGCACCCGGATAACGACTACTTCGTAAAATTCAACTGCCCTGAATTTACAAGTCTCTGCCCTATAACCGGACAGCCAGACTTTGCGACCATATACATATCCTACGTTCCGGCAGAGCGAATGGTGGAGAGCAAATCCCTGAAGCTCTACCTTTTCAGTTTCAGGAACCACGGCGATTTCCACGAGGACTGTGTGAACATAATAATGAAGGATCTCATAAAGCTCATGGATCCGAAATATATTGAAGTATGGGGAAAATTCCTTCCTCGTGGCGGCCTTTCCATCGATCCCTACTGCAACTACGGCAAGCCCGGCACAAAGTGGGAACAGCTTGCCTGGGACAGACTCGCTCACCACGATATGTACCCGGAACAGGTCAATAACAGGTAAGCTATTGCAAACACTGTTTTTTTCTGGTATAATATTATTGAAAAAACGCCAGATGGATATCATATCATCCGGCTTGACTGACATTATCACTGATGAAAGGAGGACAAGGCGATGCAGCAGTATCTTTGCTTTGCCGATTTTGAATTTACCTGCGGAAGTCCGGCTCACCGGCTCAGAAGCGAAATGCTCTCTGTAGGAGTCGTGGTCTGCGACTGCGATTACAATATAATGGAGACCTTCTACTGCACTGCCCGTCCGAACCACTTTCCGAAGCTGACAAGCCAGTGCAAGCGGCTGACAAAGCTCACTCAGGCTGAGATAAACCAGTCTCCCGACAGCGAAACAGTCCTGGAAAATGTGGCAGGTCTCCTTACAAAGTATACTGCCAGCGAGCTCTATGTCTGGGGAAATTTCGACAAGCCCGGCCTTCTCTCTGACCGCAAGCAGCATATCCAGTTCAAAAAGCCACATAATAATATAGATATAGTCTGCTCCGCAATAAAGGACATACAGGACGAAATGGTGAAGGAAATGCAGCTCCCTCAGGCTATAAGCATCGAGGAGCTCGCTTCAGCCTTTGGCTATACGCCTGAAACCGGCACCTTCCACAACGCCCTGAATGATGCTGAGGCACTATATACGATACATAAGGCTGTCCATACCAGTGATTTCCTGAACTGCCCGCAGTTCGTTTCGCTGAAACAGGAAAGACTTGAACACCTTGCCGCCGTAAGGGCTGCACAGGAGGAAAAACGTAAGGAACTCGCCCTTTCATATGAGCTGTCACCGGAAGAAAAAAAATACTATGAAGCAATAACCGCCTCCGGAAGCGAAAGAGCTGTGAAGCGTTTCATACAGCTCCGCTCAAAGCTGGTAAACTCCTTTACACGATATCCGGACGAAAACGACTTCGTTATGATAATCTACAGCCAGCCAAGAAGAATAAGGATAATGCCCCGATCAAAGTACTCCAAGGTCAAAAGCCAGGGTGCTCTGCGGACAGAATTCTTCTCGAAGGATAACGCCGGCAGATCCGTCGTCCAGGTATGCTCTGAATCAGTGGATAAATAACGGCACCGGAATATGTTGAAATTATCTGATGAGCTGCCGGATATAGCCGTATTTTTGAACAAACCGTAAAAATCTTCTCCGTCTGTTGCTTTTGAGTAAAACATATGGTATAATTACACCTGAGAAGGATGTGTAGACCTTCACAAAAGAAAAGGAGAGATGCAACCATGAAGAAGCTCATGAGCTTATCTTTAGCGGCGCTGTTCATTATGAGCTGCGGCGCAGGCTGCGGAAAAAAAGACGATTCCTCATCAGAAAAAAAAGAACCGAGCAAATTCGTCGGCAAGTGGGAATGTGAAAAAATGTCATGGAACGGTGCCGAAACGGACAGCTTCCTCGGTACGCCAGTCAGTGTTATGCTTCAGGCCGAGCTTACCGATGACGGGAAATTCATCGCCCATTCTGCTATGGAGGACAGCGTCGACGCAGATAACAACGGTACCTGGAAGGAGCTCAGCGAAAACAGCATTGAAGTCACCGGCAATATCCGTGGCGAAGAACGTACCCTGCAGCTTGAGTACCAGGACAATAAACTCGTCGGAGATCTGAACGAGAGCGGTATAAACGCCGTTGTCTACCTCGTAAAGGTAGACGAGTTCACAGAGTATGATCCCGATGCCGATACAGGTTTTGACCTTAGCGGCCTTGATTTCTCTATCGATCCGACTTCCGATATCGATATGGAATTCAAACTCGATGATATCGATTTCAATTTTTCAGAAAGCGACTTCGCTTCATAAAACGCCAAATACCTGCCGCAATATTGCGGCAGGTATTTTCGTATATATCAGCACTTACGCAGATAGCGAGAAGTTTTCTTACGTTTTTTCTTCTCATACATAACGGTATCGGCCTTGGTGATAAGGCTGAATATAGTGACTTCCTTATCTATCCCTGTCACGATCGTACCAATGCTTGCCTGTATCTCATAGGGCTTATCAATAGACGCATTGACTGTATCAAGGCGCTTATGGAAGGTCGCTTCAATGACCTCGATATCATTATCAGCTGTGCTTGAACCGACGATAATGAACTCATCTCCGCCGAATCTTGCACATATCCTGTCTCCGGAGCAGCAGTCGCTTATAACTGATGCCAGCTTCTGGAGGGCAAAATCGCCTTCCTTATGACCATAGTTATCATTTATGAGCTTGAGTCCGTCCATATCAATAAAGGATATCAGGAGCTTGCCCTTCTCCTCCTTGCATTTCCGGAATATCACATCCGCAGCCCTTACAAAGCCGTTGCGGTTATAGATATTGCAGAGCTGATCGCTGACGTAAAGTCTGTCCAGCTCGTTTATCATACTATTCAGGCTGATGAGCTTGCGGATATTCTCCACGGAGTTGCTGAGGTTCAGCATTATGGAGTGGCAGAGCATACTTTTCAGTGGGAAATTGCTGTTTTTTATGATATAGTAGCCCAGACATCTCTCACGGAAGTGCAATGGCAGGAAATAGCTCACATTGCCGCCGGAGCAGTTCTCCAGAGGGTACATATCCGTAAGCGGATACTCCTTTACCTGGCGGCTTTCACCTTTGTCTATGATGAGCGGAGCGGTCATAACATCCGTATACGACCTTACATCTGTATCCGCTTCTTCGTTCTGGAAGGCTGCATCCCAGTTCTTGCAGAGGCATACGCAGAACTGCTCGCATCTTATCTCCCGGATAAACTTTTCCATGACCTCAAGCTCTTCTGATACGCTCTCAGTTTCAGCAAGAGCGGTAGTCATACGATTAAGAAGAGATACGTCATTTTTCCAGCCGTTTATAAGATGATAGGTACTCCGCATATAATCTTCAGAAGAACATCTGTTACTGCTTTCACAGCCGCAGCTGCCGCCGAATACAGGTGCAGCTGTCAGTGTTATCTGCTGTTCCTGCTCAACGCCTTCGAGCCTGCCGAGTATCATTTCACAGGCCTTATAGCCGGCCTCCTCAAGGGGGCGCTCCACTGTAGTGAGCGAGGGGATATGGTGGCTTGCGTTATAGGTATTATCAAATCCGGTAACTATCATATCGTTCGGGATACGGTATCCCAGATATTCAAGCTCCTCCACGACTGCAAGAGCCATAGCATCATTTGCACAGATAATCGCATCCGGAACAGAAAGTCCGGCATGGCGGAATGCCTCAATAGCTTTTTTTCCGTCAGCAGCTCTGAATTCTCCAAAGAATACCCGTCTGACATCTACCGGAAGCTTATGGGCAGCCATTTCCTCAAGGAAAGCCATATATCTCTCCTCAGCTTCCGGGTTGGACAGAGGACCGGATATATAATTTATAGTCTTAGCGCCGTGTTTTTCTATAACATGGCGGACGATCTCTGCCATAGCCTTGTTATTCTCTATATGGACATTATAGAAATTCGGGTGTTCAGAGCAGTCAAGTACGGCTGTCGGAAGACCGGAAGCGACAGCTTTTTCCAGGATAACATCCTTTACTTCCTCATCGTTTATGGTATTGGTAAGGAGTATCAGCCCGTCAAAACGATCATAGTTTATTACATCGTAGATCCTGTATTCGCCCTCGTCGTAGCGGCTTATGGAGATAACTCCTCCAAAGGCGGCGAAAACCGATACATTTGCATTATTTTCTCTGGCACATTTTATTATGCCGTTGATAACCCCGTTCTGGTATTCCTCATCTATCCCGGCAACTATTACTGCAAGTTCGGTAAATTTATCCATAGCTGTGTCCCTTCCTTCTTTTTATATCTTATCAGCAGCATATCAGTGCTGAGATGTTTTTATAAAAGAACATATAACATATTATACCTAATCTTTAACAAAATTGCAAGAGAAAAATTGCGATTTGTAGTACAATTATAAAAAGCCATAGTCTCCTTCGTGTTTCATTGGAGAGCTATGGCAGTTTTTATTTTACGGAGTAGATATCACGCTGCTCTACTGCAAGCCGGTCGCAGCGCTCGTTCTCCGGATGTCCGGCGTGGCCCTTTACCCAGTTGAAAGTGACCTTGTGCTTTTCAAGAAGAGGCAGCAGCCTCTCCCACAGATCAACATTAAGAGCAGGCTTCTTGTCTGACTTTATCCAGTTGTTCCTCTGCCAGTTATATACCCAGCCCTTTGTGATGCTGTCCACAACGTACTTACTGTCAGTAGTAAGCGTGACCTGACAGGGTTCTTTCAGGGCTTCAAGCCCGGTTATCACTCCCAGCAGCTCCATACGGTTATTAGTCGTACTGCTGTCGCCGCCAGACAGCTCCTTCTCAGCCTTACCGTAGCGAAGTACCACTCCATAGCCTCCCGGCCCCGGATTTCCGCTGCACGCTCCGTCTGTAAATATCTCAACAGTTTTTATAGTGAACACACCCTTTCTTTTATTACCACATGAATTCAACTTCCGGCGCTTTGACCATATTGACCTCCGGAGCACTTTCCGGCTCGTCCTCTTTCTGAAGTGCCTTTGCCAATTCTTCTATCTCCACAAGCTCGTGGAAAAGCTCATTCAGCGGAGTGACCTGTCTGAACACTTCAACAGCATGAGAGGCCAGTTCACGGCTGCACAGCTCCCTTATATCCGTGACCTTTGCGTATACGCTGAGTCCCTTTTTCAGGAAGAATCGTTCTGCTTCCGGAACGTTACAGGACTTTTTTCGCTTGTATTCCTCTCCGCCCACGGTAAGTCCGCACCTGCCTTCAAGCTCCTCTATCATTCTGAGGAACGTAGCAGGATCCTCACTGAGCTGACTGCGGAACCTTTCCATAACGGCTGCCTCCGGCTTGGCGATACGGAAACCAAATTCTGCTCCCTCCGGAGATATCTCAAAATACAGCGTAGGCGTCCTGTTCCAGTACATTGCATCGTAGCGGACATATATCCAAAGCGTATCCCTGTAATGGAGATACGGCGGAAAATGTTCATCACGGTATATACGCCCCACCTTGCAAACCATTCCCTCAGTATCGGAAAACGGTGCAAAAAGCTCTTCGCCGAGAGCCTTCAGCGGCGCATACAACTTATCTGTATATATTTTTTTACGCTGCTCAAACCATTCCTTGTTGTTGTTCAGCCTTATGCCGAGGAGAAAATCAAGCGCCTCCTGCGAAAATCCTTCAAACATCATAGATCTCCATTTCAAAATCATCGTTTAAACTATTATAACACAGCTTTCATCTTTATTCAAGAAGAAACAAGTTTTAACCAAATATTTCATGCAATATCATCCTAATTTCTTCTTGCTATTTTCCACAGGCTGTCCGGAAAGTTTTCCACACTATGTTGAAATAGAGGTGGAATTATATGTTGCACAGTTGAAAACTCGGTTGAAAGGGTGGAAAACAACCGAAAATACAGTTTTTTACAGTGTGTAAAAGTTGAAAAAGATGTGGATAATCGGGGAAAATGTGTAAACAATAAAAATACGTTGTGGAAAACAGCTCCACAATAGTTCAAAGAAAAGGTTATGATTAGTATGAAAAAGCTTTTAGCAATATGTTCCATATTTTTTACAGTTTGTGCAACCTTCACAGCCTGCGGCTCGGATGACACCACCTATGACTCCAATAACGACAGCGCCGTAGTCTCAGAGGACAGAGACGACCATAAGATCAAGGATCACGCCAAGGATGCTGTTGACGGCGCAGGCGATGCCGGAAAAGATATCATCGAAGGCGTGACTGATGCCGCCGGAGATATAATCGACGGCCTCGACGGCAAAAAAGAATCCCGCAGCAGATAAAAAACAAGGCCGCACTCCACGCATTGCCTGAGTACGGCCTTGTACATTTATTCTTCTGAAAGGTCAGCAATTATCTTTTCAAGAACCGGGAAGTCCTTGTCGTAGGTCTTCTGCATATCCTTCTCATTGGAGTAAAGCAGATCGGCAGGCTTTCTTATAGTAATGAACATATCGTAGGGGATATCATCATCCTCCAGGCCTATCCTCTCGGCAAATTTTGTTCCCTTGAGGTAGAAGCGGCCGCTTTTGATATGGCTGTTTCCCGGGAAGAGCTCATTCATATCCATAAACACATCATCGACCTGTCCAGTTTTCACATCGGTGAAAATATCCATAAGCCGCTTTCCGCCGATAACGATAACGCTGTCAGCCGACTGGAGCTGAGTTGTGAGCTTATTGTCAGTACCGTTGGCGTAATTCCGGTACTCGTTATCCGAGAGCTGTATATAGTATACCGAAGCGAGAACCTTTCCGTTGCCGTTAAAGTCCTCAGAGAAGCTCTCGATGTACTCCTCAAGCTTCTGGTTGTCTCCTATTTTCAGGTCATCGCATATGACGAGCACAACTATATCCGGCTTTGGCTTTGTAAGGAAGTTATATAGGAGAAATCCGCCGATAGAGCCGAATATCAGTACAAGCATCAGCCACCATTTGTTCAGGTATATAAAGCTGCGGAACTTCTGCCACGGAGTCCTCCTGACAACAGCTTCTGCCGCCTCATCGTGTACGACTTCCGTATCCTCGATAAGTCCCTGTTTAAGCTTTATCAGCTCTTTTCTGTCCTCAAGGATCTTCCTGTCATAGGCTTCCTGACGGGCTTTTTCACGGGCAAGGCGTTTCTCCTCTGCTTTCCGTTCAAGCTCCTCCTGCTCCCTCTGACGCTGTGCCTGAAGCTCACGGTTGACCTCGAATACGCTCTTCTTTATGTCGAGCTTCTCATCATCCGCCGCTTCAATGTCCTTTGCCGGAGACGTGTCAGCTTTAGGAGTTGTATCCTTTTCTTTCATTTTTCCTCCTGTGGAAAGTATTACGGGCTGATATAAGTGTAATGCCCGTATATAAAGTATACGTTAGTTATTGAGGGAAACCCTTTTGAAAAGGGTTCCTCTGACGGAGGCGGTCCCCTCTGTCACGGTGTGACATCTCCCCGCACTGCGGGGAGTCACCCTCAAACTCCCTTCCTAAAACTTCCAGTTTTGATTTTTTCCAGTATAGGGCACACCTTAATAAACTAACAACAGCTTTTTTAGTGTGGTGTGCCCTATACTGGAAAAAATAAGATTAAAAGTCTTTGGAAAGGGGTTCGGGGAAGAACCTTTCCTCAGAAAGGTTTTCCCCGAGTAACTGGCACATATTTATATAAGTGCGTTACACTCATATCTGCCCATAAATATTTTTATTGATCCTCGTCCTCAGTTTTAGCAGGTCTGCCGTTGTTTGAGGGGACAGACTTAAGAGTGGGGAAGAGGAGAACGTCTCTGATAGAAGCGCTGTTGGTAAGGAGCATAACGAGTCTGTCGATACCATAGCCGATACCGCCTGTAGGAGGCATACCGATCTCGAGCGCACGGAGGAAGTCCTCATCTGTGCGGTTAGCTTCCTCATCGCCCTGGCTGAGAGCTTCTTCCTGAGCCTTGAATCTTTCTCTCTGGTCGATAGGATCGTTCAGCTCTGAGTAAGCATTACACATCTCACGGCCTGTGATAAACAGCTCGAAACGCTCAACATAGTCCGGAGCATCGGGCTTCTTCTTTGTAAGAGGAGATATCTCTATCGGATGATCCATAATGAATGTAGGCTGAATGAGGTGCTCCTCAACGAAAGCTTCGAAGAAGAGGTTGAGGATATCGCCTCTCTTATGGCGCTCCTCGAACTCAACGCCCTTTGCCTTAGCTATCTCACGAGCCTCTTCAAGAGTCTTTATCTCATTGAAGTCAACGCCGGAATACTTCTTTACAGCATCTATCATGGTAAGTCTCTCGAAAGGCTTGCCGAGGTCGATCATGTACTCGCCGTAAGGTACACAGGTAGTGCCGCATACCTCCTGAGCCACATGACGGAACATATTCTCAGTTAGATCCATCATTCCGTAGTA
>LVAK01000015.1 GCA_001604035.1 Clostridiales bacterium Firm_05 | reverse complement strand
TCAGAGCCACAGGTTAGAATTCCAGCACCTCAAGAGTGGTATCCCAAGGTTGACTCCATCAAGGCTGACGCCCTGACTTCCCAGTCTCCCACCTATCCTGTACATGAAATACCGAAATTCAATATTAAGCTACAGTGAAGCTCCATGGGGTCTTTCCGTCTAGTCGCGGGTAACCGGCATCTTCACCGGTACTACAATTTCGCCGGGTAGGTTGTTGAGACAGTGCCCAAATCGTTACACCATTCGTGCGGGTCAGAACTTACCTGACAAGGAATTTCGCTACCTTAGGACCGTTATAGTTACGGCCGCCGTTTACCGGGGCTTCAATTCAGAGCTCTCACTCCTCCTCTTAACCTTCCGGCACCGGGCAGGTGTCACCCCATATACGTCATCTTTCGATTTAGCATAGAGCTGTGTTTTTGCTAAACAGTCGCTTGGGCCTATTCTCTGCGGCTCTTTGAAGAGCACCCCTTCTCCCTAAGTTACGGGGTCAACTTGCCGAGTTCCTTAACAACCCTTCTCCCGTTGGCCTTAGAATCTTCTTCCTGTCTACCTGTGTCGGTTTGCGGTACGGGCTCTATCTTCTATACACACAGCTTTTCTCGCCTTCTTCCAAGTTTACTTCCCGCTCATTCGCAGTCCCTTACGACCGAGGCAACCAACGCTCGGCTAAACCCTTCAAAAGTGTCCCTGTGCTTAAATTGATAGAGGCTACGGAATTTCTACCGTATGTGCATCGGCTACGCCTTTCGGCCTCGCCTTAGCTCCCGGCTTACCAGAAGCGGACGAACCTTCCTTCTGAAACCTTAGACTTTCGGCCATTATGATTCTCACATAATTCTCGCTACTCATTCCGGCATTCTCACTTGTGTAAAATCCACCACCGCTTCCGCTATGACTTCTCCTCTTACACAACGCTCCCCTACCCCTGACATTACTGTCAAGCCCAAGCTTCGGTATAGATTTTAGCCCCGTTGAATTTTCGGCGCAGAGCCACTCGACCAGTGAGCTATTACGCACTCTTTTAATGAGTGGCTGCTTCTAAGCCAACATCCTGGTTGTCTATGCAGCTCCACATCCTTCTCCACTTAAATCTATTTCGGGACCTTAGCTGTGGGTCTGGGCTGTTTCCCTTTTGACCACGAGACTTATCTCACGTAGTCTGACTGCTGTGAAACAATTAGCCGGCATTCTTAGTTTGATATGGTTCAGTAACCTCTCGGCCCCTAGCCAATTCAGTGCTTTACCTCCGGTAATCTATCACAACGCTAGCCCTAAAGCTATTTCGGGGAGAACCAGCTATATCCGGGTTCGATTGGAATTTCTCCGCTAGCCACACCTCATCCGCCACCTTTTCAACGGGGGTCGGTTCGGCCCTCCATGGAGCTTTACCTCCACTTCAGCCTGGACATGGCTAGGTCACCCGGTTTCGGGTCTATGACATACAACTTGACGCCCTATTAAGACTTGCTCTCGCTTCGGCTCCACACCTTAAGTGCTTAACCTTGCTGCATATCATAACTCGCCGGACCATTCTACAAAAGGTACCCTATCACACTTTGATGTGCTCTAGGTGCTTGTAAGCACAGGGTTTCAGGTTCTCTTTCACTCCCCTCCCGGGGTTCTTTTCACCTTTCCTTCACAGTACTTATTCACTATCGGTCATTGGGTAGTATTTAGGCTTGGAGGGTGGTCCCCCCAGCTTCCCACCGGGTTTCACGTGTCCGGCGGTACTCTGGATCCTGCTCGCTGACTTCTCTTTTCACCTACACGACTATCACGCTCTCTGGTCATCCGTCCCATGATGTTCGGTTAAGATCTGTCAATGCTAAATGCAGTCCGCAACCCCGTAAGTATTTCTACTCGCGGTTTGGCCTCTTTCCCGTTCGCTCGCCACTACTTAGGAAATCTCGGTTGATTTCTCTTCCTCGCCCTACTTAGATGTTTCAGTTCAGGCGGTTTCCCTCATATACCTATTTTATTCAGTATATGATAGCTGAGGTTTGCTCAGCTGGATTGCTCCATTCGGAAATCTCCGGATCAATGTGTACTTACCACTCCCCGGAGCTTATCGCAGTTAATCACGTCCTTCATCGGCTCCCAATGCCAAGGCATTCGCCCTGCGCTCTTTTTAGCTTTACCATTTGTTTCTTGCTTTCCTGAGTTCTCTTTGAATTTGTTGTTAATTCAAAATACTTGTAGTTTTTTACCCGATAAAATTTCTCTTATCGTTTAATACTCGTAGTATCCTCATTTTTGCATTACTTTTGCTTTATTCTGTTTTCAAGTTTCTTTCTGTTCCTAAGAACAGATTTCAGTAATCATCTTTTTATGATTACTCAAATGCGTTCTTAGAAAACTTGGTGGGCACAAATGGACTCGAACCATCGACCTCACGCTTATCAGGCGTGCGCTCTAACCACCTGAGCTATGCGCCCTCTTTGGTGGAGATGAGGAGGATCGAACTCCTGACCCTCTGCGTGCAAGGCAGATGCTCTCCCAGCTGAGCTACACCCCCATATTTTTTCCAGCATCCTCAAAATCAAACAATGCATTAACGACTCTTGCTGACCAGAGTTTAAGTTCTTTCTGAACTTGTACTCCTTAGAAAGGAGGTGATCCAGCCGCACCTTCCGATACGGCTACCTTGTTACGACTTCACCCCAGTCATCAATCCCACCTTCGGCGGCGTCCTCCTTGCGGTTAGACTACCGACTTCGGGTGTTACCGACTCCCATGGTGTGACGGGCGGTGTGTACAAGGCCCGGGAACGTATTCACCGTGGCATGCTGATCCACGATTACTAGCAATTCCGACTTCATGCAGGCGAGTTGCAGCCTGCAATCTGAACTGGGACAATTTTTTGAGATTCGCTCCACATCACTGTCTTGCTGCTCTTTGTTGATTGCCATTGTAGTACGTGTGTAGCCCAGGTCATAAGGGGCATGATGATTTGACGTCATCCCCACCTTCCTCCGTTTTGTCAACGGCAGTCCCTTTAGAGTGCTCTTGCGTAGCAACTAAAGGTAAGGGTTGCGCTCGTTGCGGGACTTAACCCAACATCTCACGACACGAGCTGACGACAACCATGCACCACCTGTCTAAGTGTTCCCGAAGGAATTTCACTAATCTCTTAGTTATGCACTCGATGTCAAGACCTGGTAAGGTTCTTCGCGTTGCTTCGAATTAAACCACATACTCCACTGCT
>LVAK01000151.1 GCA_001604035.1 Clostridiales bacterium Firm_05 | reverse complement strand
ACCTTTTTCCGCTTCTTGTTCTTGTAGCTGATGTGGTGGGATTTGCCCTGTACCAGTGTTCCGGTATACATTTCGTTTGCCAGTATCCTTGCAATAGTGGACTGAGTCCAGAGCCCCTCCGGATTTCCTGACTCAGCATTGCTGTTGGAATACTTTGAGCCCTTCTGCCGTTTATATGCGGACGGTCCGGGGATGGCACGGGCGTTCAGCTCCTGAACTATCCCTCTGTAGCCCATCCCGCTCACATACATTGCGAATATGCTCCTCACCACTCCTGCGGCATCCTCGTCTATGATAAGGCGGTGTCTGTCCTCAGGAGATATCATGTAGCCGTATGGCGCAAAAGATCCGATGAACTGTCCCTGCTCACGCTTATACGCAAGGGTGCGGCGTATCTTAGAGGAGATGTCCCTGACGTACATCTCGTTGTAGGCACTGGCAAACAGCCTCATTGTGCCATAGCTTTCGCTTTCGGAGTCAGCGCTGTCGGCAATACCTATGAAGCGGACTCCCCATTCAAGGAAGCGGCCGTTGATGTACTGCTCGATGATGACAGTATCTCTTGAAAAGCGGGACTGATCCTTGCAGAGGACGATGTTGATATTTCCTTTTTCGCAGTCCCTGAGCAGCCTTCTGAACTCAGGGCGGCTGCTGTCAGTACCGCTGGCACCGTCGTCAGCGTATATGTCGTATATCTCCCATTCACGCTCACGGCAGTAATCCCTGAGCATTGACTTCTGGTTCTGTATGCTCTGGCTGTCGCTGCCTGAGGAACGATATCTGTCCTCCACAGACAGCCGGCAGTATATCCCGACTTTCGGCATTGTTCTCACCTCTGCTGAGCGTCTGTGGTCTGTCTGAGCCTCTGATCTATCAGCTTTTCTATTTTTTCCGTTACTGCCTTTTGCAGACTCTCAGCATCGGAGGAAACAAAGCTGCTCCTGATAAGTATTTTCTGTTCCATGCACTTTCACTCCTTCTGTTCTGATTCTATTCGCCGCAGCAGGAAATTATACCCTGCCGGCATCGTGTGGAAGCTACCGTAGCATGAAAAGAATATCGGCTTACGAATGTAGATATGTCCGTGCAGACTTACATCAAATGGTCGACTTACGGGTGATATCCATGAAGCCCCTACTTATTTATCCTTCGGCACTTTCACCTCCTTGTGATAGCTGTTATTATATTAGCATATGTTAACTAAAGCATCGATCGGCAATGCATCTTTTCGTCAGTTTTAACATTATAGCTCATTGCCGGGACTCTAAAAATGTTAGTGTAAACAAACTTTATAAAACTAAATTGACAAGACTTTATACAGTTGTTATAATTATATCGTTAGTTGATTCTAACATACGATCATCATAGCAGGCTCCTTTCGGTTATGGATAAGTGCGATATCCTGCATACACGAGCCTGCTTCCGTCAATAATGTGAATATACACATTAAATAAAAATACAGGAGAATATTATGGACTATTTAGAAATTGAAAAAGTTGTGGGACGTGAGATCCTTGACTCCCGTGGAAATCCTACTGTTGAAGCTGAGATCACTCTTGCTGACGGTACAATTGCAAGAGGTACTGCACCAAGCGGTGCTTCCACCGGCGAATTTGAGGCTCTTGAGCTCCGTGACGGCGGTGAGCGCTATCTCGGAAAGGGTGTAGAAAAGGCTGTCGAGAACATCAACACTATTATCGCTGAAACTATCACAGGCATGGATGCCTCCGACATCTACGCTATCGATGCAGCCATGATAAAGGCTGACGGAACAAAGGACAAGTCAAAGCTGGGTGCAAACGCTATCCTTGCGGTATCTATCGCCTGTGCAAGAGCAGCAGCAGCTTCACTGGATATTCCTCTTTACCGTTTCCTCGGCGGTATCCAGGGCACAAAGCTCCCTGTACCGATGATGAATATCCTCAACGGCGGCGCTCACGCTGACAGCGCTGTTGACACTCAGGAATTCATGATTATGCCTGTTGGCGCTCCTTCATTCAAGGAAGCTCTCCGCTGGTGTGCTGAGGTATTCCACACACTGAAAAAGCTCATCAAGGATATGGGCGATGTTACAGCAGTTGGCGATGAAGGCGGATTTGCCCCCAACAAGCTCACATCTGACGAAGAAGCTATCGAAAAGATACTCGAAGCAGTAAAGGCTTCCGGATTCGAGCCCGGAAAGGACTTCATGATCGCTATGGATGCTGCTTCCTCAGAGTGGAAGAGCGAGAAGGGCAAGGGCTTCTACAAGCAGCCTAAGTCCGGCAAGGAGTTTACTTCTGACGAGCTTATCGCTCACTGGGAGGCTCTTGTTGACAAGTACCCGATCATCTCTATCGAGGACGGTCTCGATGAAGAGGACTGGGAAGGCTGGCAGAAGATGACCGCAAAGATCGGTCACAAGGTTCAGCTTGTCGGTGACGATCTTTTCGTTACAAATACAGAGCGTCTTTCAAAGGGCATCTCACTCGGCGCCGGTAACTCCATCCTCATCAAGCTTAATCAGATAGGCTCTGTTTCAGAAACTCTCGAAGCTATAAAAATGGCTCACAAGGCTGGATATACTGCAATTTCTTCACACCGCTCCGGCGAGACTGCCGATACTACTATAGCTGATCTTGCAGTTGCGCTCAATACCTGCCAGATAAAGACCGGTGCTCCTTCACGTTCAGAGCGTGTTACGAAGTACAATCAGCTCCTCCGTATCGAGGAACAGCTTGGCGCTTCTGCCTGCTATCCGGGTATGGGAGCATTCAACGTAAAGAAGTGATCTATACTACTCTCCATTTTATTGAAATATCCGCCTGCAATTTGCTGCAGGCGGATACTTTTATGCAAGTGCGATATCAAGTGTCATCATCAGCGTAAAGCCAACGGAAAAAAGCAATACTCCTATATTGGAGTGTTCTCCCCCGGACATTTCCGGTATCAGCTCCTCTACGACCACATATATCATAGCTCCTGCGGCCAGACTGAGAAGATAAGGCATGACAGACAGAAGATGGCTTGCAAACATTATTGTCAGCAATGCACCTACCGGCTCAACTGCCCCTGAAAGCACGCCTCCTGTAAAGGACTTTCCCTTACTTTTGCCCTCCGCATGGAGAGGCATGGAAATTATAGCCCCCTCCGGAAAATTCTGTATTGCAATACCAAGAGCAAGTGCCAGCGCACCGCCTGCGGTCATATTTTCCGAGCCGGTAAGAAAGCCGGCATACACGATCCCGACTGCCATCCCTTCAGGCAGATTATGAAGTGTAACAGCCAGCACCATCATAGTCGTCCTTGTCAGCTTTGAAGGCAGTCCCTCTGCCTTATCCGAATTCATATGCAGATGAGGTATCAGGCTGTCAAGCAGGAGCAGAAACAATATGCCGCCCCAGAATCCGGCCACAGCAGGCAGAAACGCAAGCTTCCCCATAGCTTCTGACATATCCATCGCCGGAATAATAAGGCTCCATACCGAGGCGGCTGTCATAACTCCTGCTGCAAAGCCCGTAAGTGCCCTCTGAACGTTTCTGCTCAGATCGTGCTTCATAAAGAAGACACAGCCGGATCCTAATGATGTGCCGATAAACGGGATAAGAAGCCCTGACAATAACTGTATATTCAACAAGAAGCGGTCACCACCGGAACACAGCAAGTCTGTTATTGATATTTCTGCCTATAACTGCAAAAAGCTTGCCTCTTACAGAATATTTCTTCATTTCCTCATTGTAGCTCTTCTCTGAAACAAACTTCATGCGTGGTTCAAGCTCAAGATACTCTTTTCCTGATCTCGTACCCCAGCCAAAGGAGGCATTTGTATGCTTTACTGCGTCATGATGCTTGCCGTGCTTTTCCAGGAACGGCGAATGGAGCTCCGCAAGGAGATAGCCATGCTCAAAGCTGTCACAGAGCATATTCAGGCAGGTCTTTACCTGTTCCTTTGAGAAGTATTCCAGCACGCCTTCCATTACGATAATGTTCATTTTTGCCTTTGGGAGCTGCTTTGTCCATTCCCCGTCAAGTGCGCTTCCGTCCAGCATCGTGCAGCGCTCTCTGTCCTGATAAACCTTACGTCTTACTGCTATCTGATCGGGAAGATCAACATCGTACCAGATAAGCCTGCCGTTATCCACTTGCGAGAACTTGTCATCAAAGCCGCATCCCAGATTTACACACAATGCATCAGGATACTTTTTCAGCAGTGCCTTCAGTTTCTCCCGGAACATTATCGTTCTTGCGACCACTCCCTCATGGGACAGAAACGGATCATACTTGCTGACATCAACACCGATAGCATCGATCATCTCCTTCGCCTTTAAGTCCTTGATACGAGGGTTCGGGCGTTCGGTCTCGCTCGCTTTTATTGCAAGCGGGATAAGAGCAGTTTCCTGAATATCTCCGAATTTAAGCTCCATAATAATAAGGCTCCTTTCGTTAGTTTTTACTAACTAAATTATATCATGTTTTTCTTTTCATGAGTACGATTGTTGCAACGCAGCAACAACTTCTGTAGTATTGTCTATGCTGATCCACCTACATACAGCATGAGCGGATAAAGCCATCAGTTATTACATTGCTTCGACTATGTTTAAGCTGAGCCCCCACATGGCGGGGCAGACGGAGGCTGCTCCTCAGCAGAGGGAGTACCTGAGAAGGGAATAAACCTGAATATCCTGCTAAAACTGAGGGATATGCTGGAGATGAGCGGCTACGAAGTGCTCGTTACAAGAGATGAGGATATCTCTATCCACGACGACGGCATTGAAGGTCTTGCTGCCCAGAAGAGCAGCGACATGGACAACAGGCTGGATATTTTCAACAGCAGAGACAATGCCGTATGCGTATCTATCCACCAGAACCAGTTCAATGACAGCCGCTACAGCGGTGCCCAGATGTTCTACTCCTCCTCCAACAAAAAGAGCGAGAGCCTTGCCAGAGCTTTACAGAAGCGCTTTGTAGAATACCTCCAGCCGGACAACACAAGGGAGATAAAGCAGTGCGGCAAGGAGCTGTTCCTGTGCTACTACAGCAAGAATCCTACAGTAATGGCGGAATGCGGGTTCCTTTCCAATCCGGAAGAGGCCGCACTGCTGAACACAGACGAATACCAGAGCAAGGTGGCATTTACACTGCTCTCCGGCATAATCGATTTCACAGGTCAGAAGTGAGAACGTCTTGACAAACTGAGTACCATAGAGTATAATAGCTGAGAAAGGAGTTGATAGAATGCAGAATGTATCAACAGAAAAAGCACTCCGGAATCAGCTTGCTTCTATCCGTATGGAAGGCTTCCGCTTCTCCGAAAAAGAGATCAGCAACGTAAAAAAATGTCTGAGCGGCGAAATGACCTTCAGCCAGTTCAAGGATAAGATCGTCAGGGATGTCAGGAACAAGTAATGGCGGTCTATAAGATCGAGGGCTGTCAGTGGAATTGCTACCCCGGTACAACTGTCCTCATAAACAAACTGGACATACACGATCAGGCAGAGCTTGATGCTGTTGAAAAACAGATAACCCTTCTTCGTGCAACACAAGCCGAAAAAGAGACCGGATTTGTCAATGTTGATTTTGGATTCTACAGATCTCTGCACGGCTTTCTTTTCGGAGATCTTTATGATTGGGCAGGTTCTCTGCGTAATATAAACATTTCCAAAAAAGGAACAATATTCTGCGATCACAACGAGATCGAGCGCATCGGCGATCTGAAATTCAGCAGACTAAGAGCTAAGAATTACCTGAAAGGTCTGTCATACGATGAATTTACAGATGAACTGACCGACCTGTATCACGAGCTCAATATGCTTCACCCGTTCCGTGAGGGCAACGGACGCACACTTCGTCTTTTTATAACACTGCTGGTCAGGAATACCGGTCACGATATCGACTTCACCCTATGTGACACGGATATGCTGAATATTGCTTCAATAAAAGCTGCTCAGGGAGATCATTCCCTGCTGAGAAACGTCCTTGCGGACATTATAAACTAATAACGCTCTGCTCACTGTTTTCGGACAGGAGCAGATTTTTTGTCCCCGGATCCTGCCGGAAATAAAGATATTTAACCGCCGCCCTCTCCCCCCTCTGCAATATATCCTTTTTTATTGACATCAATGCAGCAAAATGATATAATTGATATGTATCTGGCCTGGAAACCAGGCTATTAATAGGAGGTTCCATATGAAAAATAAGATAATCTGCCTGTTATCAGCTTCGGCTATGGCAGTAACACTTGCTTCATGTTCAAGCTCAAAGAGCAGCAGTTCATCTGCACCCGCTTCACGTTCAGCCGCCAGCTCAGAAAATATCGATGCCAGCAGCTACGAAAATGTTTTCAATAACTATATCACAGCTTTCTATACCGACAAGAACGCTGAAAAGGTAATGGAATACTCCGTGCCAAGGACTGTTATCGATAAGCTGAAGGCCGACAACAGATATGACGAGGCAAAGTCCGGCTATGAGACCAAGATCAACTCACAGTTCGCAGCATACGGTGACGCTCCGGATTACAAGGGGATAGTCTCCTCATCAGATATGTCCCCCGACAACTATATCGCCGCTGCCAGCTACCTCAATGATTATTACCAGACCGGATATGCTGATGTTAAGGTCACATCCGGATATGAGGTGGTTTACTCCATAGACTATAAGAATTCCGACGGCAATACCAGCAACAGCGAGTGTACAGCCTGCATCGTCGGCATCGAAGGCGACGGCTTCAGAGTCATCGACGGCATGAACGGCGACCTCCTTGCAAAATTGTATAATTCCACTACATATTAAGATTATTTTAAGGAATATATTATATAATATATAGTATAATATTATATCAGGAGGGAGGATGAAAGTATGTCCTTTCCACGCAGAATTACCGCAATTCTGTCCGCTGTACTGTTTATGGGAACATCCCTGTTCTCCTGCGGAAACAAAACAAGCGAAAGCTCTGAGACATATCCCGAAATAAACATTACCTTCTTTGATGTGGGCAAGGCCGACAGTATATTGATATCCACCGAAAACAGCAATGTCATCATCGACTGCGGCGAAAAAGGCGATGGCAAGGAGATAGTCCAGTTCCTTGAAGAGAAAGGAGCAGCGACTGTTGATTACCTTATAATCACCCACTACGACAAGGACCATGTAGGCGGCGCTTCAAAGGTGATCAAAAGCCTTGATGTAAAGAATGTCCTCGCCCCCGACTATGAGGAGATCAGCGAGGAGACCGAGAAGTACGAGAAAGCTCTTGCAGGAAAGAATATCACTCCCCAACGGCTGACAAGCGACCTTTCATTCGACCTTGACGGCGCTTCCTATACAGTTTATGCTCCTAAGGAGACCTACTACGGCGAGGATAACGACAACGATTTCTCCCTCGTCACAAAAATGCAATACCATGATGTGTCGTTCCTGTTTACAGGAGACGCTATGGAGCAGAGACTTGAGGAGATAATGGACATCGGCAAATGCAATCTGCTCAAAGTCCCATACCACGGCCGCAAGCTGGACAATCTAAAGGACTTCCTTGAAAGCACTAAGCCGGACTGTGCTGTTGTATGCACATCGGCTGACGAATTTTCTTCAAAGACCGAAAAGGCTCTGCGTGAACTGGATATAAAAACATATGCTACCTGCTACAACGGCCGCATAACAGTTTCCAGCAACGGCAGAGACATGAGCGTTTCAACAGAAAAATAATCTCATAAACTATAGATCATCTGCTTTAAAACAAAAATGTATAAAACGACCGCCGCAGCCTGAATAAGGCCGCAGCGGTCTTTCTATATCAAAGCAGCCCTCCGATGAAGCGGCAGGACTGCCTCTTCCGCTGTGCGGTACACCATTTGCCGGAAGCTTTTCACGGGGAAGCTCCCACTTGCCGGCGGTACACATCTTTATGCTGCTTATACTATTCTATGCAGGAAACAGGGAAATGCAACAATGAAAAATTTAACATAACCACTTCCCTCATTCACATTTTTTCTGCTCATGAAATAGTATTTTCATCCTTGTCAATTTTATGTAACCGGTTATAGCTTTTCCGTAAATAAAAATAATCCAAAATGTATCACAACTGATATTGCCCTGTTATTGTATTTTTTGCCCGCATAGGATATAATATAATCACAGCAAGAGAAAGGAAGCTCTTCTGGGAGGCTAATAAGCTTTCCGGCCAAGGAGAGCCGACTAACAGGAGCTTGATATATAACAACCTACCGCTTCAACGTCTACTATACCTCCAGACGTTATCACATGGCTCATCTGCCGCACACAGGTGACGCCATAAACACACACCTTTTCAGATAAGGGAGAACCGGCAGCCATAACTGCCGGTTCTTTCTGCTTTACAAATCACAGTGAAAATGATATAATATTAAAGTATATCATAATACTATATGGAGGAAGCTATGTCCAAAGATAAAACAATTGCTGCCGAACACAAGCCCGGCAGACTTATGAATAAAAAATGGTATCTATACCTCACAGAGTTTTTCGCAGGAATGTCCGTAATGGCTGTGGAGCTGGGGGCAAGCAGGCTCCTCGCCCCGTATTTCAGCTCGTCACAGATAGTCTGGACGATCATCATCGGCACTATAATGATAGCTATGGCTCTCGGCAATATCTACGGCGGAAAAAGTGCGGACAAAGATCCTGATCCCGACAGGCTCTACCGGAGGATACTTGTTGCCGCAGTATGGATAGCTGCTATACCATTCTTCGGAAAGTTTGTGATACTGGGCATTTCTGCCCTGCTGGTAGTCACGGTGAACACCAATTTTCTTATCTGGGCAGCCTTTATCACCTGTATGGTGGTGTTCGTGTATCCCCTTTTCCTGCTGGGAACAGTAACGCCCTCGCTGGTGAAGTATACCGTTGACAGTCTTGACGACAGCGGAAAGACCGTGGGCACCTTAGGCGCATTCAATACCATTGGCAGTATAATCGGTACATTCATCCCGACCTTCATCTCCATCCCTGCCGTTGGAACAGCGGCCACATTTCTGATATTCTCAGGTATACTACTCATCCTCGGTCTGGCCTACTTCATTGCCAACAAACGCAGTCCGATCCGCTGCGGAGTCGTATCAGCACTGTTCCTTTGCTGCTGCATACTGTCAAATATGTTCGGATTTGCCTTCTGGGAGAAGCACCTCGTCTATGAGGGCGAATCAGTATACAACTATCTTCAGGTCAAAGACGACGGTGATACCACTTCATTGTCCACAAATGTTCTCTTCGGCGTACAGTCTGTATACGTAAAAAGCGGTGAGCTGTCAGGAATGTACTACGACTACGCAATGGCCGCTCCGCTGATGACAGGCAGCAACTCCGACAAAAAAGATATCCTTATCCTCGGTATGGGTACAGGCACTTACGCCAAGCAATGCCTGAACTATCTCCCTGATGTATCTGCCGAGGGAGTTGAGATAGACGACCGCATAACCGATCTTGCAAGAGAATACTTCGACCTGCCTTCCGAGGTGAAGGTCACTACCTATGACGGACGTGCCTTTCTCAATGTCTGCGACAAGAAATACGACGTTATCATGGTAGATGCTTATCAGGATATAACTATCCCATTCCAAATGTCCTCTGTGGAGTTCTTCCGGCTGGTGAAGTCACATCTGACAGACAACGGCGTTATGGTGGTGAATATGAATATGCGCTCGGACAGCAGCGACGGCATTAACAGCTGGCTGGCAGATACTATTTCCAGCGTGTTCGATACCGTTTATACCGTAGACGTAAACGGTGCCACCAACCGTGAGCTGTTCGCCTCTGACAACAGCAGCATGAAGGATGTTCTTGTCAGCAACTCCGGCGATCTCAGCAACAGCAAGCTGAAAGCTCTTATGTCAACTGTAAGCGCAGAGCTTGTCCCCTACGAGGCCGGGAACCGTATACTCACCGATGACAAGGCTCCTGTGGAGCTCCTCGGAATGAGAGTCATCGATGATATCATACAGGATGAGCTGGTTTACTATAAGCAAAAATTCAAAGATGAAGGATTCAAAGGGCTGCTTGAATGATACGCAACAGT
>LVAK01000150.1 GCA_001604035.1 Clostridiales bacterium Firm_05 | reverse complement strand
TCAGCCTTTTTCTCAGGAGCAGGCTTTTCCTCGGTAATGACATCAGTTTTCTTTTCTGGTTCGGGAGCTTTTTCGGCAGGAAGAGAGGTTTCTGCCTTTGTCTCATTTTTTTCTGAGTTGGTTGGTGCAGCTTTGTGTGCTTTGATTTTTACAATTTTTGCTTTCTTTGATTTTTCGTGCTTGATCTCAGCTTCTGATCCTTCATCAGAGCTGTGCCTATTCTTTATTTTATTCACGCACAGATCACTCCAAACGTTTTATATTAGCCAAAATTACAAACTAAGAAATGCTGTATAATTATAACATTTTTTTCTGAAAAAATCAATAACTTCATTAATATATTGGTAATATTTGGAGAAATGTACAATGGGCAGAACAGCATAGGGCGAAAATAGAGGGTAAACACGGATTGGAGAAATTTCGGAGTTGTTTAATTTGCACAAATCAAGGCGGAGCCGGCTATGGACGATATGAGCCGTTATTTTGTTCAGGTGTATGGGAGTTTTTATTTTGACTTTTTTGTCGGTTTGTGGTATAATAACGCATAAATGATGCAGAAAAATCCGGAGATCGGAATAATTAAAAGGAGATCCCATGAATAAAATACTGATTACAATGCTTATTTCCGTCGGAGCTGTAGTGCTTTCTGGCTGCGGCAATAAAGTCTCAGATAAAAACGAGCCGAAGCTCAGTGCCGAAGTGGCCTCTTCTATGCCGTCTGACGCAGAAGCAACATCTGAACACGTTTCAACATCAGCCGTAACAACAGCAGTAACTACCACCGTTGTCACTACCACCACCGTCCCTCAGCCTCCGGCAGACCTCAGGCTCTCAGGCATGGAAAGTGTGGAGGTATACAGTGACATTACCCTCAGCGATTTCATAACTGATAAGAACGTTGAGCTGTCAGAAGGGGATGCACTGCTGAATACCGCTGATACCGGCACATACGAGGTGGATATAAAGTATAAATACAACGGGCATGAATTCTCAAAGAAGCTTGATTATATTGTTGAGGATACAACTCCTCCGCTGCTTCTGAATTCCGGCTGGGAAACTATGCATAAGGCCGGCAAAGCATTTGATCTCAATGATTACGTGGGATTTGTGGATAATTACGACCGCAATGTATCTCTTAGCTATACCGGCGACATAGATCCGAATACCGTAGGCGACTATCCGCTCCATGCTGTTGCTGCCGACAGTTCAGGTAATGTGACCGAGTGGGATGTGACGATATCCGTTGTGAATGAGGTGCCAAAGCCTGCCGACAACAGGACGAGAGTTTCATTCGAGGACTTTGCTGCACAGTATGGCGGAGAGGGACGCAGAGTCGGACTTGATATATCTGCATGGCAGACTGATGTGGATTATGATGCTCTTATCGGAGCAGGCTGTGATTTTGTTATTATGAGGGCAGGCTATTGCTATGGAGAGCCTAAGACTGATGACTATTTCCACCAGAACCTTGAGCGTGCAAGGGCTTCCGGTATGGCATACAGTGTATATTTTTACTTCACTGACAACTCTGAGGATGCGGTCCGTGAGCACGCACGCTGGATAGCAGAACAGCTTGGCGGTGAGCCCACTGATCTTCCCATTGGATTTGACTGGGAGGAATTCAGTCATTTCCAGAAATACGGCATGAACATACATGACATCAATAACCTGTATGCGGCTTTCAGAGACGAGCTTGCAAAGTTCGGATATGATACCATGCTCTACAGCAGCAGGAATTTCCTCAGAGACGTATGGGATGAAAAGACAAAGGCTCTCGGACCGGTATGGCTGGCACATTATGTTGATGAGACCAATTATGAGGGAGATTACTACATATGGCAGCAGAGCAGCTGCGGACGTATTGCCGGTATAAACGGCGATGTCGATATGAATGTGCTTTACGAATAACAACAAAGGCTCCTCCTTTTTTCAGGGAGGAGCTTTTTGATTATGCAGCATACGTAAGCGGTAATGCTATGATATTAAAAGTCATGATATTACCGGAATAAGCATGAAATTGGTATAAAAAAGTAATGAACCATGCTATAATATGCTCAGGATATTAAAAAAGGAGAGAGGCTATCATGCTTAAAGAAATGGGCTTTTATAAGGGGATAAATCTTGGCGGTTGGCTTTCACAGTGCGATTACAGCGAAGAACATCTTGACAGCTTCATAAAAGAAGAAGACTATGCTGTTATTGCGGGCTGGGGGGCAGACCATGTCCGTATTCCCTTTGACTATAATATAATAGAGAATGAGGATCGCACTTACAATGAGAAGGGCTTTGCAAGAATTGACCGTGCTGTAAGTCTCAGCAGAAAAAACGGACTCAATGTTGTCCTTGACCTGCATAAGACTGCCGGATTCTCATTTGATTACTACAGTGAGAATGAGAGCGGATTTTTTGAGAATCCCTTCCTTCAGGAACGCTTTTACCGTCTCTGGGAAGAGGTGGCAAGGCGTTACGGAAACGATCCGGAACATATAGCGTTTGAGCTCCTCAATGAGGTAACAGATATGGAGTTCATGGAAATGTGGAACAGGATAGTACGTGTCTGCATAAGCAGGATAAGGGCTATCGCTCCTGAGACTATAATATTTGTAGGTAGCTGCCATAACAACAGTGCGGATATGGTATATCTCCTTGAGAAGCCATATGACAATAGGGTAGTATACAATATGCACTGCTATGAGCCGCTGAAGTTTACTCATCAGGGGGCTTACTGGACAAATGCTATAGTCGAGTCGGACAGGTTCACTGCTGATGAGAGCGGAGTTGCTCCCGAGCTTTTTGAAAAGCTCTTCTCAACAGCTATCGACAAGGCTCGTGAGAACGGCGTTGAGCTTTACTGCGGAGAGTACGGAGTTATTGACGTTGTCAGTCCGGAGGAGACATTGAAGTGGTATAGGACAATTAATACTGTGTTCGAGAAATACGGCATCAGCCGCTGTGCTTGGAGCTACAGAAAAATGGATTTCGGCCTCTCGGATAACAGACTTGACAGTATCCGTCCGGAGCTTCTGAAAGTTATATAATGCAAGGTGTGTTCATTTCCATAAAAACGTACAGGCAGAAGGCGGCCTGTACGTTTTTATTATATATTTAATTTTTCACGAAATATTGACAAATTGTTAAGATGGATGTATAATGAAAGTGCTATATTATTATATTTTAAAGAGAGGGGTAAAGTATGGCAAAATTTATTTTTAAAAAGCTGATCGCAGCTGTCAGCGCCGCATCTATGATGATGGTCCCGGGAGCTTTTTCCGCTCCGACAACTGCAAGCAGCGCAGATGTGCCTGACGAGTATCACGACGACTGGCTGCACGTGAATGATAATGCCGAGATCGTGGATATGTACGGCAATCCGGTCTGGATGACAGGCTGTAACTGGTTCGGCTACAACGTTACAACACAGTGCTTTGACGGCGTATGGTCGAGAAATATGCACGAAATGCTGAACGAAATGGCAGATCGTGGCTTCAATCTCATGCGTGTGCCGATGTCAACACAGATACTTCTTCAGTGGAAGAATCAGGATCCGGATCCTTATATGGTGAAAATCAACGAGTGGAAAAATCCTGAGCTGACTGTAGAAGGCGTAGAAGGCGGCAAGCCGAAGTACAGCTTTGAGATCTGGAATCAGGCTGTTCAGTGGTGTCGTGAGAACGGAATCAAGATCATGATCGATATCCACTGTGCAACGACTGCCTCCAACGGACATCAGTATCCGCTTTGGTATGACAGCAACTACAGCTACGATGACTGGCTCGAAGCTCTTAACTGGGTAGCTGACTACTACAAGGACGATGATACCATTATTGCTATCGACCTGAAAAATGAGCCTCACGGCAAGAATGACGGTCAGGGCATGGCAAAATGGGATGATTCCAAGGACGATAATAACTGGAAATATGCCGCAGAGCGTGGGGCAAATGCCGTTCTCAGCGCAAACCCGAATCTTCTGGTAATGGTAGAGGGTATTGAAGTATATCCTAAGTTTGAAGAAGGCGAAGGCTGGGATTCTCAGGCTGTTGACTATGCACGTTACCCATGGAGCCCGTTCCACGGTGCATGGTGGGGAGGAAACTTCCGTGGTGCAAGAGATTATCCTGTAAATCTCGGTAAGTACCAGAGCCAGCTTGTATATTCACCTCATGACTACGGCCCGCTCGTATGGGAGCAGGAGTGGTTCAAGAAGGATTTCTCAAGAGAAACGCTGCTTGACGATTACTGGCGTGATACATGGGCTTATCTTATCGAAGAAAAGATCTCACCGCTGCTTATGGGTGAATGGGGAGGCTTTATCGATGAAGAGCATGATCCTACCGGAGATAATACAAAATGGATGACAATACTCCGTGACTATATGATTGAAAAGCGTATCCACCATACATTCTGGTGCTTCAATGAGAACTCAGGCGATACCGGCGGACTTCTTATCAACGATTTCCAGGACTGGGATGAAGACAAGTATGCTCTCGTAAAGCCTGCTCTCTGGCAGGACGACAAGGGACGCTTCATCAGTCTCGATCATAAGTATAAAATGGGTTCTTATGGTATATCCCTTTCCGATTACTATAACGGTACTGAGCCTGTGCAGGATCCTACCGATCCGACAGAGCCTTCAACAAAGCCAACTGATCCTACTACAAAGCCTACAGATGATCCTGACAAGGATGTGACTTACGGTGATGCTGACTGTGACGGAGTTGTCAAGATGAATGACGCTGTGCTTATCATGCAGGCTCTTTCAAATCAGGACAGATATTATATCGGAGGCACTGATGAGAATGCGCTTACAGAAAAAGGTCTGAAGAATGCGGACTGCTATGATCCGGGTTCAAACCTTACAGGTAAGGATGCACTTTCTGTTCAGAAGTATCTGCTCAATATGACAAAGCTTCCTGAAAGATCTGAATAATAATATTTTCGGTTATATGCACAAACTCGTTGTGAGAGATTAGTGCATATAGCCGATTTTTTGTTCTCTGCTCGTCAGAACGGCCATTTTTTGACACATATATATGAAACCATTTATATGGGAAAATTATTTTAAGGAGTTGATCTTATGAAAAAGTATTCATATCTGTCTGTTATCCTTTCAGCCGTTCTGCTTACAGGCTGCGGTGCTGCTCAGCAGAGCAGCAGCGATAAAGATGCAGGAAATGAGGGAGTTATAATTGAAGCAACAACAGAGGAGATCACTGTTGAGCCAACAACAGAGGATATAACAGATCCTCCGATTTGTACACCTCCGGTGAGCATATCTGAATTTGAGTGCTTCGGCAGAAAATTTGATGCTGCTGACAGTAAAGTTAATACCTGGTGCAATGTTTGGAATGATGAAGGGAATATCCGTACTAATTATAGTAATAAGAATATTTCCGAAGCAGATCTTGATCCTGAGTATATAGCTGATCTGGTGGATGAGCTCAATTCGGGCAAATATGAGGAGACCAACCCGTTTACGGGAGATCACTGCATCTGTCTTGATAATGCTATCGATGGTATCTGTATAGTTTCAGGATTTGTACAACTATGCGGCTGCGATGATCTTGATAATCTGACTATGAACGAAGAGCCGGCAATGTATATCAGCTCGGGAGATGATAAAGTGTCATATCGTGTTCCTGAAGAGTTCAAGAAAGATTTTGATGCTGTTGTGGAGAAGGTCACTGTAAGCGAAGAAAATATCAGAGATACATATGAGAGACCAGACTACAGTTACAGAGATATAACTGAAAAAGAATATCCTAAGGATAGGATACTGTTCATTGATATGTACTCGAATTATGCGTGGGTGAAGACTCTGAATGGCCGTTTCATTGATGAGAATGGCTATGTATATAAGTTTAATCTTAGTGATGTTGATTTCATCGGGAATTATTGCAAGCGAAATAATATCGATGACAACAATGACTATAACTGGGATGATGCGTTTTTGGAGTGCCTTTACTATGATGTGTATTATAAAACAAAGCCTGTCTGCAAGACTGACGCTGATGAGGTGTTTGATATATACATGGAGAGCCAATGTATCCTCGACAGCAGTGAAATGAAGCTGAAAAATGAAGCCTGCGATATGGGGCAGTATTCGCTGTATGTCGTTGATCCTGATACATATGAACTCATAGAGCTCAGAACCAGAGGCGATAATGTTGGCGAACTTGATGATCCGTGTGCTCGTGAAGCGTGTGAAAGATATGACGCTCTTAAATATGAAGCGTTAGAATAAAGTAACGGCTGCCGCAGGATGTGCGGCAGCCGCTTTTGTTACTGCATCTTATAAGAGTTTATCATCTTCTGGACCATACGTCCGCCGATAGAGCCAGCCTCACGGGAAGTAAGGTCGCCGTTGTAGCCCTTCTTAAGGTCAACGCCAAGCTCATTTGCAGATTCCATCTTGAATCTTTCGAGAGCCTCTCTGCCCTTCTGTGTCATTTCGCCGTTATTGTTTCCGTTGCTGTTAGCCATTTTATTTATCTCCTTTGGATTGTTTTTGATGCCGTGGTAGTATTATTACACAACTGCATAGGAATATTTGTGGTAAAAAATGTGAACCTTACAAGTATATTTCACTATTTGCACACGCATCACACACGATATATACACTTAAATGTAATAAAATGTTGAAAAATATTGCACTATGAACATTTCATTTATATAAAGGAGGAAAAAATGAGCAGCAACAGATTCGGAAACCAGTACAATGCTCTTTTTATAGCAATATTAGCCATTATTATACTTTCATTTTCATCGATATGGATGACATGGCTGAATATAGGAGCAAAAGCTTATGGCGATAATGTCAATGAGACTCTTGATTTTACAGAGATAGTGAAGACAGATGAGGAATACACAAAATATAACGAAAAAATGGAAAACAGCAATATTGATACTTCAAAATATATATCTAAAAGTGACTACGATGCTATATTAAACTCATACCACGCTATGAAGTATGCAGGTATCATCGGATTTGTCCTGCTCGGAATAACCGGTGTATGCGTATTTATCAGCAGAAAGGCGATGACGATAGCTTCGCTTCTTGCAACACTTGCCTTTGCGGTATCGATGATAAGCGGAATGATCTACTGTTCAAAAACCGAGGAATATATGCGTGATCTGACAAGAAAGCTGCTTGAAGGTCTGATATCAATAAATTATGAATTTAAAATCGGTATCGGGTTCATAATCCCATTAGCAGCAGCTTTTGTGGTTACCGTGTTAGGTTTCTATATCGGTAAGAAAGAAAAGTCTCAGTCTTATGATATGTATTATTGAGAGATGATCGCCTTTGACAGAGGGACTTCGTTCATGTTAAGGCCTCATCAAACTTTATTGATAACCTTTTCAGTCCAATAACTTCAGATAGGTAAAGCCCATGTATTTCTACATGGGCTTTTTAATTTAATGCGTTCTGTTTCGGAAAAAATAGAAAGGTTCTTTCCTGAGCAGCTTGCGTATACTGCTATGTATCAGCATCATGCATAGAGCTGTTTGTCAATCTTCATATGTATCAAGGAAGTTATGAACTTTGCCGTGCTGTTTATATGCTATGATCGTACTGAGGTTCACGTTTTCCACACTGCGGAAGATGTTCTTTTCTATCTGCGGATCACGGCTGCTCAGATCAGCGATAAGGTCTTTGACAACCATGCGCTTTGATACAGAACGGGTATCCGGATCGCAGGTTGTGCAGGTATCAGTGAACTTGCAGGCACACTGTATGAAGTGGAGGTCGTTATAGTCACGCCAGTGCTTGATATCTGCTTCACGTATGAGATACATGGGGCGGATGAGCTCCATACCCTCAAAGTTGGTGCTGTGGAGCTTGGGCATCATAGTCTGTACCTGTCCTCCGTAGAGCATACCCATGAGTATAGTCTCGATAACGTCGTCAAAATGGTGACCGAGAGCGATCTTATTGCAGCCAAGAGCTTTTGCGTGACTGTACAGATAGCCTCTCCTCATTCTGGCACATATATAGCAGGGACTTTTTTCAATATTGAAAACCGAATCAAAGATGTCGGATTCAAATACATTTATCGGTATGGACATTGAACGTGCATTATTCTCGATAACCCGTCGGTTTGCGGGACTGTAGCCCGGATCCATAACAAGGAACTCCACCTCGAAGGGGAATTTATCGTGCCGTTTCAGCTCCTGGAAAAGCTTTGCCATAAGCATAGAGTCCTTGCCGCCGGAGATACATACAGCTATCTTGTCGCCGGGCTGAACGAGCTGGTATTCGTTTATAGCCTTGGTGAATTTACACCATATTGATTTCTTGAATTTCTTCCGCAGGCTTTTTTCAACGTCCTCGGTTATCATCCTGTCACGCAGCTTTGTCTCCAGCCAGCCTGCATATCCTCCTGTCAGATCAGCAGCGTCATATCCCTTGGCTCTGAGAGCATCGGCGATCTCTCCGCTTATTATACCGCTTTTGCAGCAAATTATCAGCGGCTTATCAGCCGGAAGCTCTGTGATGAGCACCTTATCCTGGGGGATGTTCAGCGCTCCGGTGATATGGCCGTATTCAAAGGCGGCAGGATCACGTATATCTATGACAGTGTATTCATCAGGGGAAAGCCTTTCAAGCTCTTCCGCAGTTATCTGGTCGTTCATCTTCAACACCTCGTTATTTGATAGGTTTATTATATCATGTTATGCCTGTGTTGTCCAGTCGTTTTTATATAATTGTTAATTCAGTCGTCGATACTGTCAATAAACCTAAAATTTAGATAAAAGACTTCGGGCGCCGGGACGGCGCCCCTACATAAAACGGAAATTCCATGGGCGATATTTTGCCTTTTGGGTAAATTATTGATAAACTTAAGGACTGCCGTTAAGGCAGTCCTTATAGATCATTTCTTTTTTGTTTTTTTCTTCATAACCGGTTTTTTAGGAGTTATTGCAACTTCCTCCACCATATCCGGGACTGGTATACCGAGAGCAGCTTCCTTTGCTTCAAGATCTTCAAAATAGAGCTTGTAGATAGTTGCTGCAAGGGGAACTCCGAGTACCATTCCAAGCACACCGAAGAGGCTTCCGCCTACGGTAACTGCTGCCAGCACCCATATTCCCGGCAGGCCGACAGATGAGCCGACTACCTTCGGGTAGAGTATATTGTTATCGAACTGCTGGAGTATCACGAGGAATACAAGGAATACAACTGCCTGAGCCGGACTTACTGTGCATATAACAAGAGCGCACAGAGCAGCTCCCACAAGGGCACCGACAATGGGGATAAGAGCGGTAACGCCGATGATAGTACCGCACATAGCAGCATATGGCAGCTTCAGCAGCCATGCTCCCAAGAACGTGAGTGTTCCGAGAAGGAGAGCGTCGCCGAACTGGCCTATGAAGAAGCTGGTGAAGGTCTCATGAGCCATAGCGAAGAAACGCTTTATTTTTTTGACCTTGCTCTCGCTGAGAGAAACTCTCATCATCCTGTTGATATCGGTATAGAGCTTATCCTTTCTGAGAAGGAGGTATATAGCAAAGATAAGTCCGATGATTATATTTGTGATAGTCGAGGTTATTGCTCCTATAAATGAGAGAACAGAACCGAACAGGCCGAAGGCGCTGTTTGTAGCCTTTTCAACAAGTGCAGCCTTGTCGATTTCAATATGTTCGATCTCATTTTTTATGTCCGGGTATTCATCCAGTTTGTCCAGAACGAAGTCTCTGCCCTTGATGAACAAGGGCGGTATCTCTGCATACATTATCTTGAATGCCCTTATCGTTTCCGGAATAATTATATTAAGCACCAGTGCAATTATTCCGATAACGATCGAAAACGAAAGTATAAGACATACAGGCCGTCGTGAGGCCTTGAAAAATTTTGTTTGTTTTTTCGGAAAGTAATGTTTTTCCAGAAAGTTCATTATTATATTGAAGATGTAGGCCATTGCACAGCCTATGATTATCGGTCTCAGAGCCTTCAGTGCCAGCAGTACCAGCTGCTGGAAGATAACAAAGTTCTGGACTATGACGCAGACTGCAACTGCAAGTGCGGCGATAAATAAATACCGCCGGATCTCTTTCTTTTCCATATTGCCCCTTTTCCGGAGTGATCCGGTATCCTCCTGTCATGATAAAGATAAAATATAATGAATAATTTTGCATTCATTGTACCATACAAATGTGATAGAGTTGGGAAAGAAAATGTTAATTTTTTATGAACGAAAATGAGCGCAGCGGATTCTTGACCGCAGCACAGGAAAATGTTATAATATATCAGATGTATCAGGGAAGCAGAGCGTGAATGGATATTTTGATCCGGAATGCTTCCTTTGAAATGGAGGAGTTTCTGAATGAGCGATAATTGTGATATCATCAGTGAGAGAATGTACAGCATCGGAAGAGTAGTGGTGGATAAGAGCCTGCACACTCAGAGTGCTGACGAGCCTTTTTTCAGATTTTTCGGAAACGATGTAATTTATTCGATACGCCGCACTATTGAAGAGGAGGATCAGCCTAAGCTCGATGAGGCGATAGAAGCTTCGGCTGATGGTACTGTGCGCCGGACTGTTCTGCGGATGAAGGGTGTTGCAGGTGAACAGCGCTGGATCATGGCATCTGTTAAGAAGCTTTCCGCAGACAGAGCTGAGGAGCCGCTTTACAGCGTATCCTTCAGTGATATTTTTTCACTGGAGGAGCTGGCGTACAACAGGCAGAGAAAAATATCCGACTATCGCTATGTGCTCAGCCTCATAAGCGATCTTGCATTTGAATATTCCTTCGAGACAAAGCGCATACGTATCTTCATGTTTGACTGCTGCCGGGAAATGGTGCTGGCAGACGAGGAGCTTGAAAAGTGGCGGAAGGATTCCATAGATTCCGGCTACATTCTTTCCCGTTATATCGAGACATTCAACAGCCTTTGCCGTGATATAAAGAGCGGAGTATACCGCTTCGACTACGAGCTTGAGTCCTCAATACTCACATCCGGTGAGACCAGGGAGCTTTGCCTGTTCAGGGGACTTACCAGATATGACGATCCGGATAACAGAAGGGTGACAGGTATGATATCTGTCGTAAGCTCACGTCAGAAGAGCAAGGAGGCCAATCTTACCCTCGAAGCTAACAGGGATTCCCTTTCGGGACTGCTGAACAAACGTGCAGTGACCTCATTTGCAACAGAGCTTATCGAAGCAAAGCCGCCGCATAATGTAAATCTTGTCATACTTGATATAGACGATTTCACGGAGATAAACAGCGGATACGGACATCTTTTCGGCGATGAGGTCATATATACCGTAGCTGGGATAATCAAGACTGAGATCGGCACAAGAGGTATTGCAGGAAGGATAAGCGGAAGCGGGTTCCTCATTGTCCTCGAGGATACCCGTGATGAGGAGGATCTTCGTGGAGTGCTCAGGGCGATAAGGACAAATACCGAGCACGCTTTTGCGGACAGATCCGAGAATTTCAGACTTACATGCTCAATGGGCGTTTCAACCTATCCTGTGGACAGCAAGGACTATGACGAGCTGTTTATGCAGGCGGATAAAGCCCTGTATATAGCCCAGCAGAAAGGCAAGAACAGATATGTTATCTACGACATCGACAAGCACGGCCCTGTGGAAAAGGATATCGGGAATAAGATAGTATTCCTTGGTTCAAGGGATAATGCTACCGAGAAACTCAGCTTCATGGGACAGCTCAGCGAAAGCCTTGTGCTTGGAAAAGTACCGGATATATCCGTTCTGCTTGAACAGATAAGAACTCAGTTTGCCATAGATGATATATGTATATTTGCCGGAAATGAGATGAACCTTATCCTTAGCTGCGGCAATGCTCAGTCAAGAAATGCGCCGTATCTCTTTGAGAATCACTATACTGAGCGCTTTTCAGGTGACGGTGTGTTCGTTATAGATAATGTTAATGAACTTGAGGGCAGGGATGATAACGCTCTTGCTGTGCTCACCGAGCAGAATATCGGAGGTGCTGTGCAGTACCTTATGACTGAGGACAGCATCATAAAAGGTATGATTTCTTTCTGCTACACCGGAAGATTCAAAAAGTGGGCGGTATCGGATATTAATTATCTCACTATTATCGGAAGGACAGTTACAGCTTTGCTGAAAAAGAATGCCTATATATGACGATTTTTCTCCGGCAGGAAAACTGCCGGAAAATTTTTTTGATATCTGTGTTACACTTTGACTTCAAGGTGTGAATGATATATATGAAAGCAGCACCATGGAAAACTTTCAAGAGACTGGAGGAACGGAAATGACTGGTACGGAATACAGTGCACTGTATGTCAGATCACCGGAACAAGCTTATCAGCAACTGTTTGATACCTACTGCAACTATGTTTATGCCATAGTATATAATAAGATCGGCCGGATAGCTTCCGCTGAGGATGTTGAGGAGTGCGTCAGCGACGTTTTTGCTGATATCTTCTTCAGCTATGATACCGGCAGCGGCTATGAAGGTGATATGCAGGGGTATGTGAATACAGTTGCCAAAAGAAAAGCAATAAATACTTACCACAGGTTATTTGCAAGAGCTTCACATTATACCGAGCATGATGACGAGACTATGGGAAGGCTCAGGTCAGATACGGATATCGAGGGCGATTCAGACAGATCAGAATTACAGAGAATGATCTTAAACATAATAGATCAGCTGGGAGAGCCTGACTCAACTATTGTAATACAGAAGTTTTATTATGATAAAAAGTCGGGAGATATAGCAAAGCTGCTTGGAATGAAAGCTCCGGCAGTGCGTATGCGCTGTAAGAGAGCTATGAGCAGACTGAAAGAAATGCTGGCAGCAGCAGGGATCTCACTGTAAGGAGGAAAGACTATGAAAAAGAAAAACGAACTTGATATACTTCTGAACGGAAATGATGATATCATCGAAAGCCTTGCTCATCGTCCTGTGCTCACTGAAAGGGAGAGGAAGAAAATGTTAGAAATGAGTAAGAAAAAATTTGAGGATATGAAGGACGGATTCGTTGCTTCAGATATGGACTACAGATCAGGAGAAAGTGTTCACGGCGTTGAGAACTATAAAAAATCAATAATAATGAAGAGAGTTCTTTCAGCCGCTGCCTGCATGGTATTGGTGGGAGGCCTTGCCGGAACAATGTTCCTGATGAAGAGAAATGACAACAATAAGGGCGTAAAGGGCGATTCCAGCGTTATCAATCCTGCGGTCGCTACTACAACAGAGAATGATGATAATGAAACCCAGACTACCATCGTATCAACATCAGTAAACGGAACAACCGTTACATCTGCTGAGACCACTTCAACAGCAGCTTCTGTTCAGACTACTACAGCAGTAGAATACTCCACACCGGCTGTTTACGGAAACGGCGCTGAGGAGAATGCTGCGCTGACCTATATGGCTGATTTCACAGCAAGATATGATACACTGGCTATGGACATAGAATACTCACTTGTTGATCTTAACAAGGATAATGTTCCCGAGCTTATAATCGCCAGCGCAAACAATGTTTGTGATAATTATTACGTATGTGTCTATGACGGACATCAGTATATCGACGTAACGCCGGGTGATTTATATGGATATGGATTGCTGATATCGCCTGATGAAGGTTTGATTCATGCTTTTGGTAAATATATGGCTGATAGATATATGAAGATCAACAGCGACAATTCTTTGGAAATAGTCGATTCTCTGAGAAGCTGGATGAATAATGCAACGGATGATTCTACTAAGGAGGAATACTTCCAGAATGATGTCAGCATAACAGAAAGCGAATATAATAGCATCATGGCAAAGTATAACGCATATAACTGGATCGAGCCTGACTATACATTCTATGCAGAGCATAACGGATATATTGTTGATAATGCACCGCTGCTCTATACTGATATCGACATTGATAAGCTTATAGAATGCGGAGAGCTTCCTGCCGGTGACAGAGAGATCTGTGTTTGCTATGGCGAATTTGACTATACGATTGATCCTGCTGATGTAAGTATTAATGATGATAATCAGGGCGGCAGAGCAGGAGAGGTATACTCTCCTTCAGACGGAAAGATAACAGATACATTTGATAGTTTTGGACAGGGCCGTAAATACCGCCTGAGAGTTGAGATACTTGACAGAGGCGATGACCAGTATCATAACCTTCTTTTAGCGGATATAGATTTCGCAACAGGCGAATGCACTATCTTAGAGAACAGATTCCCGGATGCTGTTGATATGCATTTCTGATAACTCCTTAATATAAGCTTCCCGGCTTGCTGATATATTCAGTGAGCCGGGAAACTTTTTTTCTTGAAATGTGAAATATTTTCTGATAAAATTTGACTATATAGGTAAGAGGACCTCATGCCTCATGAAAGGAGGCTTATCCATGGATGACTTGTCTATAATAGAATTGTTCCGGAATAGGGATGAAAAGGCGATATCGGAACTGAAGGCGAAATATAACAGGGTATGTGTCAATGCGGCAGGAAGTAT
>LVAK01000149.1 GCA_001604035.1 Clostridiales bacterium Firm_05 | reverse complement strand
TTTTTCAAAAGGGTTTCCCTCAATAACTGCCGTAAACATTCTATATAAGTACCACGCTTATGGCAGTCCTTTATTTTTGCAAACACGGAAATCAGCCCTTGACAATCAGAGTATAATCGTGTATAATGATAAAGTATACTGCAAAAGCTGAGATGAAAAGGAGTACGCATTCAATCTGATCCACAGAGAGCTGCCGGCAGGTGCAAGGCAGTGTGAGGAGGGTGCGGAAGTAGTTTCGGAGCTTCACGGGTGAAAGGCAGATATCTGCCGGAGTAGTTCGTGACGTGACCTCACGTTACAGAGGAGGAGGCTTAACGGCCTCGCAGAGTGCGGATAGAGATATCCGAATTCAGGTGGTAACACGGACAATAGTTCGCCCTGAGCCGATAATTTGGCTCAGGGCGTTTTTTGCAGCCGAAAGCTGCGCTTTTTCACGCTGCCGCTCGTAAACCCGCTTACTCGCAGGGTAAGGCTTACTCTGCTTTCGCTTACAGTACCGCTAAAAGGCTGGCGCTGATATCAATTACGCATTATTAAAAAGGAGAGATTTCAATGGCAAAAGAACTTGCAAAAGCCTATGATCCCAAGGATTTTGAAGACCGTATCTATGCAGCATGGAACGAAAAGGGATGTTTCCGTGCAGAGGCAGATCCCAAGAAAACACCTTATACAATAGTTATCCCCCCTCCGAATATAACCGGACAGCTCCACATGGGACACGCTCTCGATGAGACTCTTCAGGATATCCTCATCCGCTGGAAGAGAATGAGCGGCTACAGCGCACTGTGGCTCCCCGGAACCGATCACGCTGCTATCGCAACTGAGGCAAAGATCGTTGAGGCAATGCGTAAAGAGGGCATCACAAAGGAAGACCTCGGTAGAGAAGGCTTCATGAAAAGAGCCTGGGAATGGAAGAAGCAGTACGGCGGCCGTATCGTTGAGCAGCTCAAGAAGCTGGGTTCATCATGTGACTGGTCAAGAGAGCGCTTCACTATGGACGAGGGCTGCTCAAAGGCAGTTAAGGAAGTATTTGTAAAGTATTACGAGAAAGGCCTTATCTACCGTGGCGAGCGTATAATCAACTGGTGTCCTAAATGTAAGACATCACTCTCTGACGCAGAGGTAACATACGAGGATCAGGCCGGACATTTCTGGCATCTCCGCTATAAGATAAAGGATCAGGACGGCTACCTTGAGCTTGCAACAACACGTCCGGAAACACTTCTCGGTGATACTGCCGTTGCAGTAAATCCTGCTGACGAGCGCTACAAGGATCTTGTTGGCAAGACAGTTATTCTGCCTATAGTACACCGTGAGATACCTGTAGTTGCTGACGACTATGTTGAAATGGACTTCGGAACCGGCGTTGTTAAGATAACTCCTGCTCACGATCCTAACGACTTTGAGGTAGGACTCCGCCATAACCTCCCTGTTATCAATGTAATGAACGATGATGCAACTATCGTTGACGACTATCCGGCATACGCAGGTATGGACAGATACGAGGCAAGAAAGAAGATCGTTGAGGATCTTGAAAAGGAAGGCGCTCTCGTTGAGATAGAGGACTACAGCCATAATGTAGGTACCTGCTACCGCTGCGGTACTACAGTTGAGCCTAAGGTATCAACACAGTGGTTCGTAAAGATGAAGCCCCTTGCAGGCCCTGCTATCGAGGCAGTAAAGAGCGGTGCAACAAAGTTCGTACCGGAGCGTTTTGACAAAATATACTTCCACTGGCTGGACAATATCCGTGACTGGTGTATCTCACGTCAGATCTGGTGGGGACATCAGATACCTGCATTCTACTGTGACGAGTGCGGCGAAATGGCAGTAACAAAGGAGAGCAGTGCAGTATGCCCTAAGTGCGGAAAGCCTATGAGACAGGATCCTGACACCCTTGATACCTGGTTCAGCTCTGCGCTCTGGCCGTTCTCAACACTGGGCTGGCCTGAGAATACAGAGGATCTGAAATATTTCTATCCTACAAATACTCTCGTAACAGGCTATGATATCATTTTCTTCTGGGTAATCAGAATGATGTTCAGCGGCCTGGAGAATATGGGCAAGGTGCCATTCGATACAGTTCTCATCCACGGCCTTGTACGTGACGCACAGGGCAGAAAGATGTCAAAATCTCTCGGAAACGGTATTGATCCGCTTGAAGTTATAAACGAGTACGGCGCTGACGCTCTCAGATTCATGCTTGCAACAGGTAACTCTCCCGGAAACGATATGCGTTATATCGACGATAAGGTAAAGGCTGCACGTAACTTCGCAAACAAGCTCTGGAACGCTTCACGTTTCATCATGATGAATCTCCCTGAAGATTTCGAGTTCAAGGGACTTCCCGCAGAGCTTGAGCTTGAGGACAAGTGGCTGGTAAACAAGTTCAATCAGCTTGCAAAGGAAGTAAACGAGAACCTTGACAAGTTCGAGCTGGGAGTTGCTTCACAGAAGATATATGACTTTATCTGGGATGTTTACTGCGACTGGTATATAGAGCTCACAAAGCCAAGAATACAGGCAGGCGGCGAGACAATGGCAAAGGCTCAGGCAGTGCTCGTATGGGCAATGCAGGGAATGCTGAAGCTTCTCCACCCGTTCATGCCTTTCATCACTGAGGAGATATGGCAGGTTCTCAACAACGAGCAGTCTATGATAATCCTTGAAACATATCCGACATATGATCCGTCGATCAGTTTCACAGCAGAGGAGACTTCATTCGAGAAGGTCATCTCCGCTATCAAGGCAGTCCGCAACGTGCGTACAGAGATGAATGTACCGCCGTCAAAGAAGGCTAAGCTCATCATTGAGACAGCCGAGCCTGATACATTCAGCAGCTGTACTGTATTCTTTGAGAAGCTTGCATCTGCTTCAACAGTTGAGGTCGGAACAAGCCTTTCACATGATAACTGTGCAAACGCCGTAACTGACGCAGCACGTATCTTTATCCCTATGGACGAGCTGGTTGACAGCGAGAAGGAGATCGCCCGTCTTGAAAAGGAAAAGGCAAAGGTTCAGAAGGATATCGACTTCCTCAGCGGAAAGCTGAACAATCAGGGCTTTATCGCAAAGGCTCCTGCACAGCTTATCGAGGCTGAGAAGGCAAAGCTTGCAAAGGCTGAGGAGAAAATGGCTAAGATAGAGCAGTCTATCGCCGCTTTCAGAAAGTAACAGAAATAGATCCTGGCCACGGAGGTGAACTATGAGCATATTTATCATTCCGACTATAGAGACAGAGCGGCTCATCCTGCGTCCCATTACAGTTGAAGATGCTGAGGCAGCCTTTGAGTGGATCGGTGATGAGCGTGTGGCGAAGTACATGATCTACTCCACACATGAAAGCCCGGATGTCACAAGGCAGTGGCTCTCCACATTGGATAAGCTTGAAAACGAGTACACATGGTGCTTTGTCAGGAAGTCGGACGGTAAGCTCATAGGCTCCGGGGGCATAAGGTACAGAACTGACGAAAAGCGCTGGAGCTTCGGGTATAATATCCGCTATGACTGCTGGAATATGGGCTATACTACGGAAGCAGCACTGCGTATGATGGACTATGTACGTGAAAAGCACGGCGCAGAGGATTTTGTTGCAGAGCACGCAGCTGACAATCCGGCATCCGGCAGAGTCATAGAGAAATGCGGCCTGCATTTCGTCGGTTACGGAGAGTATACAAGCTTTGACGGAAAAAAGACATTCCGCTCAAAGGTATATGAACTGAACGGAGGTAAAGAAAAATGATAAAGCACATAGTTATGTTCAAGCTGAAGGATGCTGAGGGACGCAGCGAGTATGAGAACGCTGTTGAGGCTCAGAAGAGATTCGAGAACGTTATCGCAAACGTAAAGGAGCTGAAAAAAGGCGAGGTAGTCATCAACTCCAAGGACGCTCCGGAGAGCAATTATACTATATCCCTGCTCTGTGATTTTGACAGCATAGCTGACCTGAACGCATATCAGGTACATCCTGCACACGTTGAGTTCGGAAAATTCATCGGCACAGTCAGGACTGACCGTGCCTGCATAGATTACGAATACTAAGATCGATGATTGAGAATGGAGGCTTATTTTACTGACTCCATTCTCAATTTGTATATGGCTTTAAGGTGATAAAATGAACTATAATGATACAATGGCTTTCATAAACAGCTATACCAAAACAGGCGGAAGGATAACTGATCTTTCCCGGGCGCAGGAGCTCATGGAGCGTATCGGCAATCCGGAAAAAAGGCTCAGGTTCGTACATATAGCCGGTACCAACGGCAAGGGCTCCACACTTGAATATATATCCAATGCGCTCATACTGTCCGGATACAGGACAGGACAGTTCACCTCGCCCTTTGTCATACGCTACAATGACAGGATACGTATAAACGGCGAAGAGATACCTGATGAGGAGCTCTGTGCGACAGCAGAAAAGGTAAAGTCGGCCGTACAGGACAGACCGTATTCTCAGTTTGAGATAACAATGGCGATCGCACTATTATGGTACGAGGAACAGAACTGCGATGTAGTAGTATTTGAGAC
>LVAK01000148.1 GCA_001604035.1 Clostridiales bacterium Firm_05 | reverse complement strand
TATAACGGAGACATATATGTTCAGAGATCCCTCAAAACATCGATGACTCCTGATGACTGGGCAGATAACATAATTTCTGAAAAGTCTCTGTATGTAAAAGAAAACAGTTTCACATGGGAAAAGATCGTTAAGATCAATACTGATTACTGGGGTGAAACTGCATCGGCGGTACACATGACCTTTGTAAAGGATGCAGCCGGAAACTGGAAGGTCGATAGCGGCACAATGTGTGAAGAAAGATATTCTCCTGAAAAGGATTATAACAGCCTGAAAAATCTGATGATAGATTCAGATTATCTGCCGCAGGATTGCCCGATGAATGTTAATATGATACTTCAGAAGGCAGATGAATATGTAACAGATAACTATGGCGCAGATGTAGTTAAGAACTGCGACGGCTGGGAATATGTATCTGTCCTTCCGGATTATTACCATGTTACAGACGACTTTGTAAATAACGGCAACTGGATCAGAGCAAACTATAATACTCCCGATGATGCTCTTCTTGGTCCGGTAGGGGTATATCTGGACGAAAACGGAACTGTATTCGGACTTGACTGGAGAGAGTGATTATTGCCTGCATACTTCAGGACGATAAGAATGTATAATAATAATGAGCCTGTTCCGTGGTCGGGGCAGGCTTATTGTTTTTTATACACCGACAGGTGCATTTTTCTTTGCGGCATGAGATGCATAGGGGGCGTTTTTTGAAGGTATACGAATAGTATTTTTGAGGCAGGATGTTCAGAAAATATAACACAGATCTTGCCGGCAGATCCGTGGGAACGGAAATTGTGTTGAAAATGTTAAAACTTCATATACACTCTTGAAATGTTCTGTGCGATATGTTATAATATGCATATGAAGTTTCCGGAGGAATGTTTATGAATCTGCAATCTATCATAATTACAAACTGTATAGGTGCGGCAATGCTTATCGTTCTTCTGCTGAGCAGCTATCTGGTCAGACAACGCCGCCAGGTGAGTGACAAGCTTTTTACCGCAATGATAATACTTACCGGTTCTGCGTGTATCATTGAAATGCTGACATTTGTATTAGACGGAAAGGATTTCACAGGTGCAAGAGTATTTGCGTGGATAGGCAATAGCTGGCTCTATTTTTCAAATGTACTCATATCGTTCGTGTGGTGCGTATATGTTGACCTCAGATTCTATGGCGACGGGCAGCGGATCCGGAAATATTATCCTTTTTTAGCCCTGCCTGTGATCGTATGTACAGCAGCGCTGCTTGTGAATGTGTATGTAGGCTTCCTGTTCCGTATAGATAAGGATAATTACTATGTGCGTAAACCTATGGGCTACCTGTTCTACCTCGTAACACTGTTCTATCTTGTCTTTTCGCTGGTGCTCAGAATGAGATACAGGAGGAAATACGGAAGGATGCGTTTCTTCCCGATATGGATGTTCCTTGCTCCTATAGTGGGAGGTGCGACTGCACAGATGCTGGTATATGGCATATCTCTCGCCTGGACATCGGTAGCGCTGGGACTTGTGGGAATACATATGAGTATGCAGAACGAGCTGTCGTATATAGATCCGCTGACAAAGCTGTACAATCGCAATTACCTTGAGCATTTCATGAGATATATCAGCCGCAAGGGCGTTCCGGCAGGCGGCCTGATGATCGATATCGACTATTTCAAGAATATCAACGACCGCTTCGGACATTCAGTAGGCGATGAGGCCTTAGCTGATGCTGCAAAGCTTATAAAGTCTGCTGTCCCGTCAAAATCAGTGACCATTCGCTATGCCGGAGATGAGTTTGTGGTGATGATAAGAACTGCTGACAAGGAAGAGATAAAAGCGGCCGAAGAAAGCATCAGAAGGCGGCTGAAGGAATTCAATGACGAGAACAGCCGGGTGTATAAGCTCTCATTCTCAATAGGCTGGAGCTTTTTCAGCCCACAGACAACAGCTGATGATTTCCTTATCGACATGGATGAGAATATGTATGCGGAAAAGCGTGAAAAGCATAGCCGCTCCGCTGAAAAAGTCAGAAGCTTCGCCTGAAAACGAAGCTTCTGAAAATTTTTTTCAAAAAGGGCTTGACAAATGAGAAATAATCTGATATAATATTAAGGCAGTCAGGAAAACTGATGAATGCGAGTGTGCTGGAATAGGCAGACAGGCACGTTTGAGGGGCGTGTGTCGAGAGACGTATGGGTTCAAGTCCCATTACTCGCACCAAAAAAGTCATGCAGTTGCATGACTTTTTTTGTTTGTAAAAACGGCAGTTTAAATACCGTTTTTCTTCTTTTTTTCTCTGAGTTCACGGAAGAATTCGGACAATATGCCTGCACACTCTTCCTCCATAACGCCTCCGGTGACTTCCGGGCGGTAGTTATACGGATATGTGAACATCTTCTGTACTGATACAGCAGAGCCGCTTTTCAGGTCGTATGCGCCGAAAATCACGTTGTCTATACGAGCATTGATTATCGCTCCGCAGCACATGGGACAAGGTTCAAGAGTAACATATATTGCGCAATCCGGCAGCCGCCAGCCGCCAAGCCTGCGGCAGGCCGAATCTATGGCGATGAGTTCAGCGTGAGCAAGGGCGTTTTTAGCTCCTTCACGCATATTCCTTCCTTCACCGACTATCTCACCGGTGCTTTTTTTTACAACTACGGCTCCCACGGGGACTTCTCCCTCATGGAAGGCTTCTTCTGCCAGCTCAAGGGCACGTTTCATATATCTTTCCATAGCGTCAGAATAATGCGTTGATGAGAGCCTGGAGCAGACATATACCTGCAATCGTGAAGAAGAGCAGTCTTCTTAAAGCGAAGGTCAGTCTTGAAGCAGCGGTCACCTCGGAGCGGTATGCGGCGAATACCTTCTTGTGGCGTCTTCCTTTTGTAAGCTGAACTGCCATTGATATGGCAACGCCGATAATGAATACGCTGAGCATGAAAAGGTTTCGGTTTATCATCATGCTTGAAGATGTATCAACTTCAAGGATTATAAGTGCGAACAGATAGAGCTTGTAGATTATTCTTACGAAGAAGGCGGTTATTATAGTGCCGCTTCTGAGCATACCTACTGACGCAACTATGGATATAAGGATAGCTGCGGGCATTTCGTAGATATCTCTTGTGAGAAGTGCAGCGACAATAGTGGTAACTGCTATCGCAAAGCTGTCGCCGAACTGCCTGAGGGCTGCAAACAGGCCTCCTCTGAGGAAGGCTTCTGTGAGAATGGATAATACGATTATCTCAAATATGGTGTAGATGACGAATTCCTTCTGGTTCCAGATAGAAAGATCGGTATCTATTGGCCTGAAATAATTGTAGATATCCCTTGCGGAGCTGGAATAGGCTGAGGGAAGACAGACTATAGTGCATACTACCATAGCCATTCCGATGCTTGAAAGGATCTCTGCCGAATCATTGACGGTGCTCATGAATTCCACCTTGAACGGCATTTTCAATTTTTTATGCAGATAGATAACAGGTGCTATCAGGGCAAGGCAGGATATGGCGACCATAGTAGCAACTATTGCTGTAGCTCCTCCATATACGGCAGAGCTGAAAATGTTGGTATGGATATTGATTCCGATAAAGTCGAGGATGTATATGATAGCTGTTCCGAGAACGTTGTCGATAGTAATGTAAATCAGCATTGCTAAGCCGATGAGGCGCATTATTGCGGTTATAGTGCGGCATTCAGCTTCCGGAAGGGATTTGTTCTCGAATCCACGGCTGTCATTGAAGACTTTTTCCTTGGCGTTGGTCTCAAAGCGGAATGTGCAGGGATTGTTCTTGCTTCTGCGCCATTCCCTGAATTTATCGTTATATTCCTTGCTCTGAACAGTTGGGTCGAGATCGTTTATGACGTTTATAATATCTTTTTTTTGTGTAATTGCGGCATTTTTCACTTCGACACCTCCATTCAGGATAGAGTATAGGGATAATATATCATGTTATAATTACTCAATATAATGATACCATAAATCAGGGGAAGCAATGTTATTAAATTAGTTACATTCTCTGAACAAATAATGAATTGAGAAAAAGAATAAAAAATATATACATTAAATATAGTAAGGCGAAGCGGCTGGCCTTGGTGAAGAAAATGTTAAAAGCTGTGAGAGTTTTTGACGGCTCATGCGTCTAATTTATAAGGGAGACTGCAACGCTTTTGGAAAGGGGGAGGGCTGATGGATAACGGAGCGGCTTGTTACAGGCGCTTTCTTGACGGAGATGACGAAGGAATAGTCGAGATCATTCGTGATTACAAGGATGGGCTTATGATGTATCTCAACAGTATTACCGGAAATTTCAGTACTGCTGAAGAGATAATGGAATATACCTTCTTCAAGCTGGTGACCAAGAAACCAAAATTTAACGGTAAAAGCCTGTTCAAGACATGGCTGTATGCTATAGGCCGCAATGCCGCTACAGACAGCCTCAGGAAGCGGACAAAATATGCAGATGATCCTATCGAAGAGATGGATTTCGTAAAGGATGAGGAGGACATCGAAAGGAATTTCCTTAAAGAGGAACAGAAAAAGCATCTTTATCAGGCTATGAAACAACTGAATCCGGATTACCGTCAGGCACTCTGCCTTACGTTTTTCGAGAATTTCAGCAATGAGGAAACAGCAAAGATAATGAAAAAGACCAGGCGGCAGATCGAGAATATACTCTATCGTGCCAAGAGGTCGCTTAAATCCGAACTGGAAAAGGAGGGATTTGAGTATGAAAGATTATAAAGAAGTAGCTGAAAGCGTATTTCGTATGCGTGACAGATATCTTGAAGATAAGAAGCGCAAAAAGGCTCTTGTTATCAAAAGAATGTCAGTGGCTCTGAGCTGCTGCATAGTTCTTCTTGTGGGATATGGTATCTGGAACAGCGAGATGCTCAGATCCGTTATGCCAGACAGGAATGAGAATTCGGATACGCACGTAATAGAAGAGCCGGATACAGGCAGCATTGATATCACTGTCACCACCACTGACGGCTCGGCTGGATATGTTGTTACTACTGTAACAAATGCCGCTCCGCCGGATGAGGTCAGCACAACTGCTGCTGTCACGGATATCCCGGAGGCGGAGACTACTATCATTCAGGCTGAAAGCAATATAACAACTACATCTGCCGCAGATGCACAGACTGCTGCCACAGCAGCAACAACATCCGGCGGAACACACCGTACTACACAAACTACAACGGCTGCCGGCGGTGGCTCACACCATATCCGTACCACAACATCTTCGGATCCGACGGTCAGAACTACTGCCACAAGGAGCGCACAGACCACAAGGGCAGGCACGACTGTGACCACGAGCCAGAGGCCGCAGCAGACCTATGTTACATATTCGACACAGACAAATGTGTCAATACGGACTACTACTACCGTGAAGATAGTCACCACACATCGTACAACACATATGACAACGACTACTTTGCCGGTCCCTCTGGGGCCGCCTGAAACGACGACCGCACCCTTGCTCGGTACGACTACGAGGACAGCGGTGGATATGCAGACTACCACTACACTCGGTACGACACCGCCCAAGTATATCACGCACACGGAGCTTGACGGATATGATTACTATAATCGTGAGGATTCTACGTTGAATCTGAATAAGATCGGAGCTAAGATCGGGGACGGTACTGCATCCGGATATGATGAAGCAGTCGATGATATCACGTCTGTACCAGTTCATATATACCGGGCGAGAAATATGTCCGAGGATTATGCTGTTATCGTAAAATATCAGGATTCAGATGAATTCTTCTATTTCGTGAATAATGAATATTTGCCGGATACTTTGGGAGATCTGATCGATGATACCGGTATGAGATATAACGGCAGTACAGAGTATGTATTTTCACGAGGGCCAGGAGATATGGCGTTCGGAGATGCTATAGGCACGTTCGTTGATCTGCTTGAACCCTATCGTGACCTGCCGGTAGTATTTTTGAAGCAGGAGGAGGAATACGGAGTTGACTATAGTGTGTACGGCGCTATACAGGTCAATATTTATGGCTGTAAGACATATACCTTTGATCTTAATGATGAGGGATATATACAGTTCGGAAAGCATTACTACTACGATGATGAAGGAGACTATGTTGTCCCCAGCATATACGTCGGTCCGGAGGCTGTAAAGTCAATCACAGACAGGTTGTACAGCTTGGCAGGCGGCGGATAAGCCTCTGTAAAGATAAAGCTTTGAGCAGCAGAAACAGCACTATACTGTTTCTGCTGTTTTTTTATCTGGGTATCCTTTCAATTTTGTTTGAAATGCCGATTCTCCGCCGATTTCTTGACATTGAAGCTGTGCTGTGGTACAATGTAATGTGCATGATTATATATACTTATGACCGCTTAAAGCCTGAAAAGCTGAGATAAAGGCTATATACAGGGCTTTATCTATGAGGTGAAATATGAGCAGAAAAGAAAAAAATAACAGTACAAAAGAAAAAGATATCAAAACGGAAAAAAAATCAGAAAAAAGCTCAGGAAAAAAGTTGCTCTCACGATTCAACAGGAAGAATGAAGTACCGATAATACTGGTGAGCCTGGCATTCAGCCTGACATTGTTCTTCTTCTCGCCGATAGATATTTTCCTCGGAAATCAAAGAGAGTTCATAGTATCATTCGGCCATGTGGCTGTACCTATGCTGCTGACAGCACTGGTGTTTGCCGCAGATCTTTGCCTGGTGCTGAATATACTTCTTTTGATACACGAAAAGCTTTGCGGATTTGTGACAAGCATCCTCTTCGGAGTGCTGCTTGCAGGATATACTCAGTCATTGGTCCTCAACAGCAAAATGGCTGCCGTTACCGGTGACAGTACTGACTATAAGGACAACGACAGATCAGTGATACTGAACCTTGTGCTGCTCATATGCATAGCAGCGCTGCCTGTGATACTTACCGTTATATCATGGTTCGCTAAGAATAAGAAGCCGTTCAGCATAACCAAGGGCAGGACAATGCCCTACATCAGCGGACTTATCTGCCTGATGCAGCTTGCTGGCACAGCTTCTTCCGTGGCAACTGCCGATTTCAGCAAGTACAAGAAGCAGTACACCTCCTACCTCTCCTATGAGCAGACCACCAAGCTCTCAAAGGACGGCAATATCGTGGTGTTCCTGGTGGACAGACTGGACAGCCTCTGGATGGACAGGATCATAAAGGAATATCCTGATGTTACTGAGAAGTTTGACGGATTTACCTTCTATCAGAACAATGTATCACATAATACGAACACCTTTCCCTCGATACCTCAGATGCTCACTCACTCAATGTACAAGGGCAATGACTGGGTGGACTATGTGGGAAGTGCCTGGGAAGGAGAGACCGTCGAGAAAAAGCTCAAGGCAAACGGATATGACATTAATCTCCTTATCGACAACCTTACTACTTACGGCAGTGTTGCTCAGCTTCAGGATCAGTGCGATAATATAAATCACTGCGATCCCGATGAGGTGGAGTTCAACTACCTCGGCGGCAAGGGTATAATCCCGGCTATGACACAGCTTTCACTCTCAAAGCTTTCACCTTATATGTGGAAGAACGAGTTCATCAACGGCTTCGGAGCAAATCTTTCCTCCGATTTCGTCCAGTATAAGCACGAGGTAAATGATATGCAGCCTATGGCTGTAGGACTTGAGTCCGACCTGAAGTACTACGACTACATAACCAGCCATGAGTTCACGGCTGATGCACCGAACAAGACCTTCTCCTTCATTCATCTGAATGGTGCCCACGATCCTGAGCAGGAGCTTGCAGATCTGTATGACAGCTCCATACCGCTTGACCGCTGGGTAACTACAAGAGGAGATTTTGAGATACTCTTCTACTATTTCGATCAGATGAAGAAGCTGGGGGTATATGACAACTCAACTATTATCGTCCTCGGTGATCACGGAAGAGCTCCCAGCGAGATCGAGGTGGATGATCTGGACGGACTTACAAGTGCTATCACTACTGCTCTCCTTGTAAAGCCTGCCGGCGCAGAGAACGGCGAGCTCAGCTACGACAGGGATTCAGAGCTTTCACTGGATTTTTTCCCTGCAAGTATTCTTGAATATGCAGGTATAGACCATGAGGAGTATGGTATCTCCTTCAATGATGTCGTTGAAAAGGATCTTCATCCTGACCGCTGGCTCCAGACCTTTGACTTCGGCGGCTACGGAAAGACCATTTACAAGACACTCTACAAGATCAACGGCGATGCAAGAGACTTCGACAACTGGGAGCCGCAGCCTGAACATGAATAAGGCGTGACTCCTCAAATAAGAAAGGATATGATCATATGTTTACTTCAACAGCAGCAATGTACATTGACCCCGCAACCACAAGCTATATTATCCAGATAGGTGCAGGCGTAGTGATCGCTCTCGGTACATTTATCGGTATCTTCTGGACAAAGATCAAGCGTGTATTCAAGAAAAAGACTGATGATGTAGCTCCTGCTATCGATGCAAAAGAGGTAAATGCTCTCCATGACGGCGAAAAGGACGTTATCACAGCTGAGGATCTTCTTGCTGATGACGATGACGAAAAGTAATAACTACAGGAGCTAATAATATATGTCAGTATTAGGTAATATACTTGGCTGGTTCATGGGCATTATCTATAATGTCATACATAATTACGGCCTGAGTATAATCATATTCACACTGTTTACCAAGTTCCTTCTCTTCCCTCTGAGCCTTCTTACACAGAAGAACTCCATAAATATGGTAAGGCTCATGCCTGAGGAGAATGCTCTCAAGATAAAGTATATCGACGATAAGGACAAGCTGGCCGATGAGAGACTGGCTCTTTATAAGAGATACAAGTATCATCCGATACTCGGTACAGTACCGCTTCTCATTCAGATACCGCTGGTACTGGGACTTGTATACGTTATTTATCGTCCGCTGTCTTATGTATTGCAGGTGGACGCAAGTGTTATTGATAATCTCCGTGACTGGCTCACCAATGTTGTCGGCAGCTCAAAGACTGATGACAGCGTTTACCAGACAGAGATAATCAGACAGATCAAGGACGGTATCCTTCCCGGCAGCGGTGTTGCAGGGGACAATATCATTAAGGATATCAAGGATTTCAATACACATTTCCTTGGCCTTGACCTCAGCCTTACACCGTCAATAAAGCATTTCGACAGACTGCTGCTCATTCCGTTCTTCTCAGGACTGAGCGCATGGCTCCTCTGCTGGGTTCAGAATAAGATAAATATCCTCCAGATGGCTCAGGGAAATACAAATAAGATACTCACCACTTTATTCATGGTGGCATTTTCAACTTATTTTGCATTCCTCGTGCCTACAGGAGTAGGCCTTTACTGGATATTCGGAAACCTTTTCGCTATCCCTATGATGTATCTCACAAACCTGTGTATGCCTCCGAAGAAGTACATCGATTACGATTACCTCAAGAAGATGCAGGCTCAGCGTATCGAAAAGGAAAAAGAGCATAAGCAGTACAGAGCCCGTGAGAAGGAGGACTACAAGAAGTTCTTCTCCGTTGAGAAAATGCAGCTCATGTTCTATTCTGAGCAGAGCGGTTTCTTCAAGTACTATTCCGGTATGATCGATTATATCTGCGAGCACTCCG
>LVAK01000147.1 GCA_001604035.1 Clostridiales bacterium Firm_05 | reverse complement strand
AGAAACAAGGCAGCAGCCATTTCCAAAATACTTCCGGAATGTGTCTTCTATTCCCGGACAGGACTTCTTTGTCCTGCCTGCGGGAATACCAGAAGTGTGCTTGCACTTCTGCGGTTCGATATCATATCGTCAGTGGGCTATAATCCGGCACCTCTAATTATTGTTACTTTGACTGCTGCTTTATTGATCGAGAATATCGCTGCTCTTTTTGATATAAAGCTGAAACTTATCCCACGAGGGGATTATTTCCCTGTATTATGTGCAGGCATATTTCTGCTTTACTGCATACTGAGGAATATTTTTCCGTTTATAACATTATGCTGACTTCCCGGGCAATTGCCCGGGCTTTTTTGTGCCAAAAAAAAGCCCTTCCAATTATGCAGAATCAACAAATCTGCGTAAAGGCGAAATATCTTCTTCACTTTTGTTAACATTTGTGATATAATAATATTATGCATATCTATGTGTTAAAACTGGAGGTGTAAGTTTGGGGAAGAAAACGCTGTACATATCCGATCTTGACGGAACCCTGCTCAGCCCTGAGCCTGCAATAACAAGGGAGACAGCGGAAATAATAAACAGTATCATCGCAAACGGGATGAATTTCACATTTGCGACTGCAAGGTCGATATATTCGGCATTGCCGATAACGGCAGCCCTGGATATAAATGTACCATGCATTCTTATGAACGGTGTCAGTATTTATGATATCAGAAACGATAAGTACATAAAGAATGAGTTCATTGAGCCTGCGGCCTCGGCTGAGGTACTCAGAGCCTTTGGACGGCATGGGGTGGAGTGCTTTATGTATCGTATTGATAAAGGAATACTCACCTGCTATTACTCAGAGCTTACAACAAAGGTCATGCAGAGCTTTGCGGAGGTGCGTAAGCACGAGTATAAGAAACCTTTTGTCCAGTGCCGTCTGGAGGATAATGCTGATGAATATGCAGTATATTTCACCAGTACCGGGCCGTATGAAACCCTTTATCCGGTGAAGCAGGAGGTAGATAAGATAGCCGGTGTGGATCATGCCTTCTATCTTGATGTATACAATAATTCCTGGTATCTGGAGGTATTCTCCCACAGGGCCTCAAAGTCCAACGGTCTGCGGTTCCTTCGTGAGAACTACGGCTTTGATGAGATAGCAGCTTTCGGGGACAACCTGAATGATCTGTCTATGTTTGACGAAGCTGATCTGAAGATCGCAGTTGGCAATGCCAGGGATGAAGTAAAGTCTGCCGCTGATATAGTGATAGGCAGCAACTCTGAGAATGGAGTTGCAAAGTGGTTAAGAAGTCATAAGACATAATATATATGAAAGGAAAATAAACAAATGAACAAGCTTATGTTAGGAAATGAAGCCTTTGCAAGAGGCTTATACGAGGCAGGCTGCCGCATAGTATCCAGCTATCCGGGAACACCTTCCACAGAGATCACCGAAGAGGTGGCAAAGTACGATGAGGTATACGCAGAGTGGGCTCCCAATGAAAAGGTGGCTATGGAGACAGCTCTCGGCGCTTCTATCGCAGGCGCAAGAAGCTTCTGCGGAATGAAGCACGTTGGTCTCAACGTTGCTGCTGATCCGCTCTATACAGCCGCATATACCGGAGTTAATGCAGGTATGGTAATTGCAGTTGCAGACGATCAGGGAATGCACTCCTCACAGAACGAGCAGGACAGCCGTCATCATGCTATCGCTTCAAAGGTGCCGATGCTTGAGCCCTCTGATTCAGGTGAGGCAAAGGAGTTCGTAAAGCTGGCATTTGAGCTTTCAGAGCAGTTCGATGCTCCGTTCATTGTAAGAATGTCCACAAGAGTTGCTCATTCACAGAGCAAGGTGGAGCTTGAAGACAGAAAAGAGCTTGAACTCAAGCCCTATGAGAAGAATCCTCAGAAGTTCGTAATGATGCCTGCATACGCTAAGGGCCGCCACGTATTCGTTGAGGAGCGCACAAAGAAGCTCATCGAGTACGCAGAGACTTCTCCTCTCAACAGAGTTGAGATAGCTGACAACGCTGAATTTGCAGTTATCACAAACGGTGCCGCTTATCAGTATGTCAAGGAAGCTCTTGGCGACAAGGCTTCTGTTCTCAAGCTGGGTATGGTAAATCCTCTCCCTGTAAAGCTGATACAGGACTTTGCCGCAAAGTACGAGAAGGTATACGTTATCGAGGAGCTTGACGGCATTATCGAAGAGCACTGCCGCAACATCGGCGTAAACAACGTTCAGGGCAAGGAGATCTTCGGCTACATAGGTGAGATACACCAGTCAACTATCGCTGAGAAGCTTCTCGGTGAGAAGAAGGAGTACGTTGAATTAGAGGAAAACATCCCAATGAGACCTCCTGTAATGTGTGCCGGATGTCCTCACAGAGGTATGTTCTATACACTTAAAAAGCTTGGCGTAACAGTATCCGGCGATATCGGATGCTATACTCTCGGAGCAGTTGCACCGCTGTTCGCAGTGGATACAACTATATGTATGGGAGCTTCCATCTCCGGCCTCCACGGCTTCAACAAGGCAAGAGGCGCTGAGACTGAGCATAAGACAGTTGCAGTCATCGGAGACTCCACATTCATGCACAGCGGTATGACAGGTCTTGTAAATATCGCATACAACAATTCAAACTCAACAGTTATCATTCTCGATAACTCGATCACAGGTATGACAGGCCACCAGCAGAATCCTACAACAGGAAAGAACCTGAAGGGCGATCCGGCAGCAGCAGTCAACCTCGAAGAGCTCTGCAAGGCTATAGGCATAAAGCGTGTAAGAGTTGTTGATCCTTATCACCTTGCTGAGTGCGAGCAGGCTGTCAAGGAAGAGCTTGCAGCAGATGAGGCATCAGTCATCATTTCCAGAAGACCATGTGCTCTTCTTAAATATGTAAAGCACAATGCACCTCTCAAGGTAGATCATGACAAGTGCGTAGGCTGCAAGCAGTGCATGAAGCTTGGATGTCCTGCAATCTCAATGAGAGACGGTAAGGCTGTTATCGACCATACTCAGTGCGTAGGCTGCGGAATCTGCCAGGAGCAGTGTAAGATAGGCGCTATTCAGTAATCAGAAAACAGTAATAACCAGGGGAAAGTAAAATAAATTGCACTAATCAACAAACTAATGTATAGGAGAATTACTATGAAGATCAGAAAAATATTATGTCCGTACTGCAATGTGCTCATGGGGTATAAGGGCACAAAAAGGATACAGCTTGGAAGGAGCGGCGTGATACTGGAGAATATGGATAACTGGCTGTCAGGAGCACTGACCGCAAGTATCTATGAATGTCCTTCCTGCGGAAAGCTTGAATTTTTCAGGTACAAAAAAAGTAAAAAAGGTGACGAAAATGGTACAGATGGAAATATACGAGGAATTTGAAAAATGGCTCAATGATCTGCTGGAGCAGAACACGATACCGGATGATGCCAGAGCCTTCAATTTCAATCTATACGAGGAGTCCGAGGAGGACAGCATCTATGCCGTACAGCTTATAGCTGCCGATCGTTTCGATGAGAACGATCCGGACTGGGCCTGCGATGAGGTATGGTCTTCCGAGGAGGACTTATTCTGCGTGGATACTTCCGACGAGGATGATACCGGCTGGAAGAAGGCTATGGAGCTTATCAGCGGTCTTGTCTCTGAGTACCTCGAAAACGGTCTCCACAGGACTATACTCCTCAACACCGAGGCAGTTGGAATAGGCTTTGTGGACGGTGACATAGAGATACTGCGGAGAGCCGAGTAATGGCTGCCGGCGGGAAAGCTCCGGCTGTAAAAGCCGAGGAAACGCAGGATGATGAGATAGTCGACCTGAAGGAATATTTCGGCGCTGCCTATGAAGAGCCTGAAAAAGAAAAATGGATAGTGACCTTTTTCAAGGGCATACTTGGTGCGCTGGTGGGAGCTCTTCCCGGACTGATAGTCTGGGTGGTGCTGGGAAAATACCGTATCAGAGCTGCGATAGTGGGATTCTTCCTTGCGGCAGGCGTCGTTAAAGGCTATTCCCTTTTTACAAAGAAGAACAGGATACCTGTAATTATCGGTATGCTCATCTGCACGGGAATAATTGCCGGAGCAGTATATCTTGCCCAGCGTCTTACTCTTTCATGGCTTATGACTGACTCCTTTGAAGAGACTATCAAGGTCATGAGAATGGACGTAACTCAGCAGATCAAGGAGGAAAATCCTGATGTGCCTGACAGCGTTATACAGAGCTATATTGATTTCCGCCTTAACAGTACATACGGCTTTACAAAAGGCGATTTCAGTGACTGTTTCATACACTTCCACCGTATACTCGGAAAGCTCCATATGACCAAGGCGTACTACGGAGATCTGATACAGAGCTATATCTCAGCTGCAATGGGAGCGGCTTCATTAATGAAGAATGCCGTGAAGAAAAGAGTAAAATTCTGATATTATACGTGAATATACATATATCCGGCAGCTCTGAACTGCCGGGAGAAAAAGGAGTAAAAAATCATGGAAACAAGATCAATTATGATAGTCGGCGTAGGAGGACAGGGTTCGCTCCTCGCTTCAAGACTTCTCGGAAATGTGCTTCTTGCACAGGGCTTTGATGTAAAGGTAAGCGAGGTACACGGAATGTCCCAGAGAGGCGGTTCCGTTGTTACATATGTAAAATACGGCGATAAGGTATACTCTCCTGTTATTGAAAAGGGAGAGGCAGACGCTGTTATATCCTTCGAGCTTTTAGAGGCTGCAAGATGCCTTCCCTACCTTAAGAAGGGCGGCAAGCTCATTACCTCAACACAGCAGATAGATCCTATGCCTGTTATCACAGGTGCTGCAAAGTATCCCGAGGATCTTGAGAAGAAGCTTGCTGATGCAGGCGTTGAGCTGGTAGCAGTTGACGCACTTTCACTGGCTGAGCAGGCAGGTACTTCAAAGGCTTCAAACGTCGTTCTTATGGGAGTTCTTGCTTCACGCACAGATTTCCCGGAGGAGCTCTGGCAGAAGGCTCTTGAGCAGTGTGTACCGCCCAAGTTCCTTGAACTCAACAAGAAGGCTTTCGAGCTGGGTAAGAATGCATAATATTACCTTTAGCAAGGGGATGATACCATGAAAAAGTTGATATCAGCAATTGCAGCCATAGTGCTGACGGCAGGAGGCACAGGTATTACCGGTGTCCTCGCTGAAGAAGCGGCACACAGCATCGTTTACGGTGATGCGGACTGTGACGGCTTTGTAAAAATGAACGATGTTGTACTGATAATGCAGTGCATATCCAATCCGGATCAGTACAGTCTCACTGTACCCGGAAAAGCCAATGCGGATGTGCAGGATCGCTGCGGCGGGATAACTCCGGCAGATGCACTGGCTATACAGCGATATCTGCTTAAGCAGGGAGAGCTCCCGGACAGATACACTGAAATGAACGAGGAGCAGACAGAGAGCGCTTTTTCTGCATATCTCTGCAACTGGCTCAACTACTACAGGCAGACCAAGGGCAAAGATGCACTTGATTTCATCCCGGAGGGAGATACCTACGGAGGTATCCGTGCTGCACAGCTGGCGGAGAGCTTTGAGAGCGCAGGCAGTGACCGTGACATGATGAATTCTGCGGTGGAAACATCCTTCAGCGGCGGATTCTATGACAGCTATGATCTGTATTCAGAGATCAAGGGAAGACCGTTCCTCACTGAGACTGATATAAATGAGGGCGAGCCTGTTGTGAATTACCTTGATATCGAGGAGATAGCAAGGAGCAGTGCTGAGCAGATCGTTGAAAACGAAAATCTCTGGGGACTTATAGGCTCGGATATAGTTGCAGGCATCGGCGCAGGCGCTAAGGTATCCGATGACGGAAGGATATATTTTACCATATTTGTTGCAGGAACGCAGCAGTAAGATCAGAACATAATTTTAGTGCATATATATTATTTTTTAAAGGAGTATGATCACCAATGGAAAGGTATTGGAATCAAGAGATCGAATGTATGTCCCAGGAGGATATGAAGAAGCTTCAGGACGAGCGTCTTGTTGCTCAGGTAAAGCACGTTTATGACAATGTGAAGTACTACCGTGATCTCATGGATGAAAAAGGTGTAAAGCCGGAGGACATCAAGGGTGTTGACGATCTGTGCAAGCTTCCGTTTCTCAGCAAGGCAGACCTTCGTGAGGCTTATCCCTACGGACTTCTTGCAAAGCCGCTCGATGAGTGCGTAAGGATACAGTCCACAAGCGGTACTACCGGAAAGAGAGTCGTTGCATTCTATACTCAGAATGACGTTGATATGTGGGAGGACTGTGTGGCAAGAGCTATCACAGCAGCCGGCGGAACAAATGAGGATGTATGCCAGATAGCTTACGGCTATGGACTCTTTACCGGAGGAGCAGGCCTTCACGGCGGTTCACACAAGGTGGGATGTCTTACCCTGCCTATGTCATCAGGCAACACTGAGAGACAGATAACCTTCATGCAGGATCTCGGTGCAACTATCCTTTGCTGCACTCCTTCATACGCTGCATACATTGGTGAGACACTCCATGAAATGGGACTTACTCCTGATGATATCAAGCTCAAAGCCGGTATTTTCGGCGCAGAGCCATGGACAGAGGAGATGAGACAGTCCATAGAGAAGTCTCTTGGCTTAAAGGCATATGATATCTACGGCCTTACAGAGTCCAGCGGCCCCGGTGTGGCATTTGAGTGCTGTGAGCAGAGCGGTATGCATATCAACGAGGATAATTTCTATCCTGAGATAATAAATCCTGATACAGGAGAGGTTCTCCCTGAAGGAGAGGTTGGCGAGCTCGTATTCACAAGCCTTACCAAGGAAGCATTCCCGCTTATCAGATACCGTACTCGTGACCTCTGTGTACTCAGCAGGAAAAAGTGTTCCTGCGGACGAACTCTCATAAAAATGGCAAAGCCTATGGGCAGAAGCGATGATATGCTGATAATCCGTGGAGTAAACGTATTCCCGAGCCAGATAGAGACAGTTCTCATAGAGCAGGGTTACTCTCCGAATTATCTCATCGAGGTAGACCGTAAGAACAATACTGATACCCTTGATATAAATGTTGAGATGAATCCGGATCAGTTCTCTGATAAGGTAAAGGATATGCAGGAGCAGGAGAAGGATCTTGCTGAAGCAATGAAGGCAATGCTCGGTATCAACCCGAAGGTGCATCTTGTATCTCCTAAGTCCATCGCAAGAAGCGAGGGCAAGGCTGTAAGAGTTATCGACAAGAGAAAGCTTATAGACAATCCTGCAAAGAAGTAATACAAGGTTTGTAATGCCATGAGGCATACATAAAAAATATTTTAAGAATGAGGTGCTAATATGAAAGTGAAGATCTTTTCAACAAGTTATATGCCCGTACAGGAAAAGTATGAGAGATTCATTACATTTGAAAACGACATCAATCAGTTTATCCAGACCGTAAAAGTTATTGATATCAAATACAGCACCGCTGTTGGTATGTGTCATGACGCTCAGACTCATGTAAATGAGTACATTGAGGACTTTTCTGCTCTTGTAATGTATGAGGACTGAGGAGACAAGTCTATATGAAATTAGAGAGATTTGCTGCATTAATGTCAGCAGTTATCCTTACAGCCGGGATCAGCTCCTGCGGAAATAAGGATAGCGTAGGAGAAAAATCATCCGGCGGCGGTAAACTTGACGGTGAGTACTGTACGATCGTGCCTGTTAACGGAAAGAGAATGTTCGCCATGGATAAATCCATTGACGAGTATCTGGACTATTCCAAAGACTGCTATGACAGCCTTGCTGTTAAGGAGCTCGGCTTTGACGGCGGCAATTTCGAGATGACCGATGTGCGGTCGGCTGCCAGAGGAGCCGATACCGTTGTATACAACGGCAGCTATGATGTCAGCGACGGAAAGATACTCTTTAAATACGATCAGACTACCCGGTTTGAAAAAAACGGAGAAAAGACCGTCTTTGATATCGCAGACGGCAAGCCGGATTATGACAGCGATATCATTACAGGAAAAAAGCAAGCAGATAAAGAAGAAGTAACAGCAGAAATGCAGAAAATGACCAATGCCAAAATGATCGAGAGAATGGAGAAGTTCAACGAGACCGGTACATTCTACAATTCCGTTGGCAACAGCGTAGACTTTTCCGATAAGATCAAGGACTTTAATATCATGCCGCTTTTTGTACATAATGTTACCGGCAATAATAAGCAGGAAGATGTTCCGGTCTATCTCTATCATGTTGATGATCTTTTATGTGTCCCCACCTATGGATTCAAGCTTGACGGCAAGTACAAGTATGGCAAGGACTTCACCATTGATTACAATGCTCTTGATGTCTACCTGGACGACGAGTATTCAATGTATTATCGTGCTGGATACGATAAGGATAAATCAAAGGCAGACAGTCTGAAATCAGTCTTAGAAAAGCAGCTTGGCAGTACAGATGATACAAAGCTGGAATTCTCAGACGGCAGGTGGGAATGGTATTCAAGCGACGGTGAACTCATCAATGATGGCGTTTATGAGGAAAGCAGTGAATATAAGGGACTTATTGCTATGTCCATAACGGACGATTCATTAAATTGCGACGCAGATTTCAAGGTGTTAAGTCCGATTTTCTTCTATATTGACGGCAGCGGAAGTATATGGCTGCCATATATGATGAAAGTTGATTAAAGGGAGGAATAATATGTCAAACGTAAAACAGATATCAGTATTTGTAGATAACAGACCAAATCAGGCTGCCGGAGCAATGCGTGTGATAAAGGAGAGCGGAGTCAATCTCCGTGCCCTCAGCCTTGCGGACACAGCGGATTTCGGCATAATAAGACTTATAGCTAACGACACAGAAAAGGCTGTGGAAGCACTGAGAGCTGCTTCATATGCCGTTAACGTTACAGAAGTGTGCGCTATATCCATACCGGATGCTCCCGGACAGCTCAGCCGTGTGCTTGACGCACTTGGAGCTGATGACGTAAATGTGGATTATATGTATTCTTTCCTGGGCGCTTCTGACAGATCCGTTTCCTTCGTGATAAGAGTTGACGACAATTCTAAGGCCAGTGAGACCTTCACAAAGCACGGCGTTATTCAGCTTACCGAAAATGATATAGCTGAAATGTGAACATTTCACAAATCCTGTTATGAAAAGCAATTTTGTATGAAAAACGCTTGACAATATTAACTTAAATGATGTATAATTAATATAGCGTTTAGCGAGAAAATATTCCGACAGGAGTGATGAAATATGGGAATTCTCGATAAATTCAACGATGTGGGTAAGGGTGTTTCAGAAAAAACAAAGAACATCTCTGAGGGTAATAACCTCAAGAGGAAGATTTTGTATGAAGAAGAAAGAATAGTGGAGATCTTCACTGATATCGGCAAGAAGTACTATAAAAATCAAAACGAGGATCCTGCTGCACTTAAAGTGCTCTGCGATGATATCGATACCAGACGCAGAAGGATCAAGAAGATGAGATTTGAGCTGAACCAGATCAGGGGATATAAGATCTGTCCGAAGTGTGACGCAGAGGTCAATGAACGTTTCCAGTTCTGCGGACGCTGCGGCGCAAGGCTGCCGGATATGGAAGATGAAGATTTCATGTCGCTGGAACCTAACGACTACTATACAGAAAGCAGCAACAATTTCTTCAACGCAGATTCAAATAAGAATTATTGATCCACACAGGCATAAGGCTGTTCTGATATTTCCGGAACAGCCTTGCTTTTTTAGAGGTAATATGAGAAAAATCAATATAATACTATATACTGTAATAGTCCTCCTCTTTTCCGGAATTGTCTCATTGTGGGTGGATCCTCCTTTCAGGGCTGGCGTGAAGGTGATTCTGACCATAGGAGCGGTCTTGCTTTATTTTGGAGCGGTCATCATTGGGCTGCCGGCCGAGGGAGGGACGTCCAGGCTCAGAAGACTGAAGCGGGGATCGGATATGATACTGGCCGGCGGTATATCAGCAGTTCTTGCCGCAGTAATGATCGTCCTCTGGATAATGGATACCGGAGCAGGCATTGCTGCAAAGATTTTCGGCGTAGTCTTTCCGCTGATAGCAGTAGGACTTATAGTATTTGCCGGAATGATAAGAGTTCTGGTGAGCGCAAGGCAGCTCAGGATAAAGGATTATGTCCTGCTGATAATGTTCTGGTGGATGCCGGTGGTGAATATATTCCTCATACGCAAGGCCTATAAGACTGCAAGAAGGGAGTATATCATCGAATCTGACCGCCTGGAGCTTGAAACGGCAAGAGTCAATGACAGTGTTTGCTGTACAAAATATCCTATACTTCTGGTGCATGGTATATTCTTCCGTGACTGGCAGTATATGAACTACTGGGGACGCATCCCGGCAGTCCTTATACAGAACGGCGCAAAGGTATTCTATGGCAGACAGCAGTCGGCACTCTCAGTGCCTGACAGTGCCAAAGAGGTATGCCGTGCCATAGAGGAGGTTCTTGCGGAGACAGGCGCAGAGAAGGTGAACATCATTGCCCATTCAAAGGGCGGTCTGGATTCACGCTATGCTATAAGCTGCCTTGGAATGGATAAGTATGTGGCTTCACTTACAACGATAAATACTCCTCACAAGGGCTGTGACATGGTGGATTTCCTGCTGAAAAAGGTGCCGTCGAGCGCTGTGAAGTACATTGAAAACAAGTACAATACCCTGTTTTCAAAGCTGGGCGACAATGCTCCGGACTTCATGGCTGGAGTAAATGACCTCAGCGCAGAAAAGGCAAAGACATATGACAGCCTTATGCCGGATTCTCCTATGGTCTCATACAGAAGCGTCATGTCGGTCATGAGCAGGGCAGGTTCGGCAGGATTTCCGCTGAATATAGGCTATAGACTTATAAAGAAACTCAACGGAGCCAATGACGGCCTTGTATGGGAGGAGTCGGCAAAGCACGGTCAGTCCTTCAGGCTGGTCACCTCCCCGTACAAAAGAGGTATAAGCCACGGTGATATCATCGACCTTATGAGAGAGAATATCAGAGGATTCGATGTGAGGGAGTTCTACGTTGAGCTTGTATCAGGGCTCAGGCGTGAGGGATTCTGAAAGATACCGGCGATCCTGCGGCAGAGGAAGTATGCCGGGATGCAGAGCAGGAACCAGTAAAGTGAGAAGAACAGGCATATCTGTCCGAGAAAATTAAAGGGAAGATCGGAATAATCCCATACTTCCCAGTGCATGATAAGATTGTCGAATATGCCTACCGGGAGCTCAACTGCTGTGATGAGAAGTGAGCCGGTAAAACAGTAGCGTATAAGCGGCATGGCGCTGCGGCGGCTGATGGTATAAAGCACAGCGAGTATCATGCCTCCTGTAAGGCACATGGTCCAGTGAGTGTATCCACGGCCGGCGATCTCGACAAGTGCATACAGAAAAAAGCCCATAAAAAAGGCAAAAAACAGTTCGTAATATCTCAGGGGTATCACCTCTTTCAAGAAAAAGATCATATACATATTATCTGAATAACAGAGACGGATATACAAAACAAAAAGGAGTAATATCATATGCGAAAAAGTTGTATATTAATGCATATCTCAAGCCTGCCGTCGGAATATGGCATTGGCAAAATGGGCAGGCACGCATTTGAGTTCGTGGATTTTCTGAAAAAAGCAAATGTAAGATGCTGGCAGATACTTCCTCTTTCACCTACAAGCTACGGAGATTCGCCCTATCAGTCATTTTCTATAAAGGCAGGCAATCCCTATTTCATTGATTTTGAGATACTTGAATGTGACGGACTGCTGGAGCACCATGAATATGCTTCGTTCAAGTGGGACAGTGATCCGGATAAGGTGGACTACAGCCTTATCTATGAGCACTGCTATGAGGTGTTGAGGATAGCATATTCACGCTTCAATTCCACAAAGTTCCCCTCGTTCAAAGCGTACTGCGACAAGAACAAGGGCTGGCTGGATGAGTATGCCCTGTTCATGGCACTGAAAAACAAGAACAGCGGCAAGGCATGGTATGAGTGGGAAAGCGATATAGCAATGCACCGTCCCAAGGCTGTGACAGCGGCTAAAAAGGAACTGAAAAAGGAAATCGGCTTCTATAAGTTCATACAGTTTGAGTTCAGCCGTCAGTGGAGCGAGCTTAAGAAATACGCCAATGACAGCGGTATAGAGATAATCGGTGATATCCCGATATACTGCGCTCTGGACAGCGTTGAGGTATGGGCGGATCACCGTCTGTTCTGGCTGGACAGAAAGCGCCGGCCTGTATGCGTAGCAGGCTGTCCGCCGGATGATTTTTCCGAAACAGGTCAGCTCTGGGGCAATCCGCTCTATGACTGGGCTTACCATAAGAAGACAGGCTATAAATGGTGGATCGACCGTATAAAGACTGCCACGGAGCTTTATGATATAGTGAGGATAGATCATTTCAGAGGCTTTGAGAGCTTCTATGCGATACCATTCGGCAATGAGGATGCAACTGTGGGAGAGTGGATGAAGGGGCCGGATTATGAGCTGTTTGCTGCGGCAGAGGATAAGCTGGGCAGGCTGAACATCATCGCAGAGGATCTTGGATTCCTGACACCTGAGGTGAGAACGATGCTGGCAAAGTGCGGATATCCCGGAATGAAGGTATTGCAGTTCGGCTTCTCAGACGGCCTCAACGAGTACCTGCCTCATAATTTCACCACTACCAACTGCTTTGCCTATACGGG
>LVAK01000146.1 GCA_001604035.1 Clostridiales bacterium Firm_05 | reverse complement strand
CCGAATGTCGCAAACGTACTTGTGGATAATTTCGGAATTGCAGGAATCACGACAGTTGAGGAAGATATGAGGATATTCGGCTTATGAGAAGAAAAGACAGAGAAGTCACCGACCTGAAAGATATTATCGGTATAATGGAGAACTGCGATGTTTGCAGGCTTGCCCTGAACGATGACGGCTATCCGTATATCCTGCCCCTGAACTTCGGTATGGCTGTGAACGACGATAAGATAACGCTGTATTTTCATAGTGCCTTAGAGGGATACAAGGTCGGTCTTATCCGAAACGACAACAGAGCCTCCTTTGAGATGGACTGCAAGCACCAGCTTCAATACTTTGAGGATAAGGGCTACTGCACAATGGCGTATGAGAGCGTTATCGGCAGAGGGCGTATCCGTATCCTTCCCGATGAGGAAAAGCTCCCAGCACTGAAACTGCTGATGGCGCATTACCATGACGGAAAAGATGTGCCGTTCAGCACAGCGGCTGTTCCGAGGACACTTGTGTACGCTTTGGAAGTCGAAAGCGTAACGGGTAAGCGTAAGGCTGTCAAATAATTTTAACTTTGAACCCAGTGGAGTCAAAGTTACTGTCAAAGAGCTGTTCTAAATATCGGACAGCTCTTATATTTTTGAAAAGCAGTATAATGGACTATTGTTATAGAAAATAATACTATCCCTGTTGAAATAATCTCCAAAATGTATTATAATAATAAAAATACGATTTGGAGGTAATTCATCATGACTGAAAAAGATAAAATGCACATCGGAGAGCTTTATTTACCTGATGACAAGGAAATCATGGAGTGGCAGACAAAGTGCCTTGACCGCCTTTACGATTTCAACAACACCCGCCCTACTGAGGGCGAGAAGCGTCAGGCTCTGCTGAAAGAGATGTTTGCCGAGATCGGTGAGGGCTGTTATCTTGAACCGCCTTTCCATTCCAATTTCGGCGGAGGTCACTGCCATTTCGGCAATTATGTTTATGCGAATTTTGGACTTACTCTCGTGGACGATACGCATATCTATGTCGGTGACTACTCGATGTTCGGGCCGCACGTTACCGTTGCAACCGCAGGACACCCGATCTATCCGGAGCTTCGTGAGAAACTGTATCAGTACAATATGCCCGTTCACATCGGCAGGAACTGCTGGATAGGCGCAGGCGTTCTTATAATGCCCGGCGTGACTATCGGTGACAATGCCGTCATCGGTGCAGGCTCGGTAGTTACGAAGGATATTCCGTCAAACGTGCTTGCATTCGGAAGTCCCTGCAAGGTTCAGCGTGAAATTGGCGAACACGACAGAGAGTTTTACTGGAGAGACAGGAAGATACCGCAAGAGATAAAGGAGAAATATGGCTTACGATAAAGCGATTTACAAAAAGCTGTCTCACATCGTTGCTCCGATAGCTTTACAATACCTAATGGCATCACTTGTTACGGCGAGTGATGCGTTCATGCTCGGCTTTCTCGATCAGGATTCGCTTTCGGCTTCATCGCTTGCAGGGCAGATAGCATTCGTGTTCAGCCTGTTCTACGGAGCGTTCGTTTTCGGACTGACGGTGCTTGCAGCGCAGTATTGGGGCAAGGGTGATAAAGACACCGCAGGAGAAGTGCTTGCGATTACTATGCGGTATTCCTTGCTTGTAGGACTTGTTTTCACGCTCGGCACGGCGATATTCCCCGAACAGATCATGCACTTTTTTACGGCTGACAATAACCTGATAACCGCAGGCGGAGCGTATCTGCGTACAGTGTCGCTGTCCTATCTGCTAACTGGCTTCACACAAGCGTACTTCGGTATGATGAAGGTCTGCGACAGGGCAAAGCTCAGCTCGCTGATCGGTTCAATTTCGGTCGTGCTGAATATCATTATGAACGCTCTGCTGATATTCGGACTTGCTTTCTTCCCGAAAATGGGCATAGAAGGTGCGGCACTTGCGACTGTGCTTGCGAGAGTGTTTGAAACCGTAATGGTCATAATCGCTGTTGCAGGAAAGCGTTGTCCGCCACTGAATATCGGGCTTATGCTTCATTCCGGCAACAAAGAGCTTCACAAGGACTATTGGAAATACACCGTTCCTCTGCTGATAAATCAGATAGGCTGGGGCGGCGGTGTGACGATGTATTCCGTTATTATGGGGCATCTCGGCTCGGACGCTGTTGCCGCCAATTCGATAGCAAGCATCGTCCGCAGTATGATCGCAAGCCTGTGTTGGGGTATCGCTTCCGGTGTAGGTATTATTATCGGCGGTATGCTCGGGCGAAATGAGCTTGAAGAAGCAAAAAAGGCAGGCGGTAGCTTTGTGCGGTTCTCTATTCTGATAGGCGCGGCTTCGGGAGTGGTGATACTTGCTCTCACTCCGCTTATCCTGCACATCATTCATCTTGAACCGCAGGCGCAGTATTATCTGAAATTCATGATGTTCATGGCAGCGTATTACATCATTGGTAACTCGCTCAATTCGACGATCATATCGGGCATATTCCCGTCGGGCGGAGATACAAAATTCGGTATGTGGTGTGATCTTATCACATTATGGTGCGTGGTCGTGCCTATGGGAATGATAGGAGCATTCATACTGAAACTACCTGTGCTTGCCGTTGCGTTTATCCTGACGCTCGATGAATTTGTCAAGATACCCGCCGTTTACAAGCATTACATGAAATACAAATGGGTGAAGAACATCACAAAGGAGGGACAGCACGATGAACAGAGGGTTTCCGCTGAGGTTTCATGAGGATAATTCCGAGTCTGTCAATTATACGGCAGGCAGTCTGCCGATACGTTCGGTGATGTCGGTGCAGGAGGATTATCCCACACTTTCTGTCCCAAACCACTGGCACAACGATTTTGAATTTTCCTATGTGACCAAAGGACACATGAAGTATTCCGTAAACGGAGAGATTGTCGAGCTGAACGAGGGCGATATGATTTTTGTCAATTCAGCGCAGCTTCATTACGGCTTTTGGGAGAAGAAAGAAACCTGTGAGTTTCTTTGTGTTCTGTTCGGACTTGAATTGCTCTCATCCGTCCCCGACAGCGTTATCTCAAAGCTGATCGGGAACAGTTCTCCGTCATATATCATTTTCCGAAGCTCTGATATTAAGGATAAAACAGTTATAGACAAGCTGACAAGGCTGAATTCCGTATGCGAACAGCAGAAAGACGGATATGAGCTTTCGGCGGTCACGCTCTGCTATGAAACGGCGGTCAGCCTGTTTGAACGGTGTACGGGTGCTGTCGGAGAGCCGCCCGAAAACAGCCGCAGGCTGAGCGAGCTTCACGCTATGATCGGCTTCATTCAAGGTCACTATACCGAAAAGCTGTCGCTTGAGGAGATTTCAGCTTCGGGACAGGTTTGCAGGAGCAAGTGCTTTGAGCTGTTCAAGGAATTTGTCGGCAAAACTCCGGTCGATTACCTGAACGAGTATCGTATCTCAAAAAGTATTGATCTGCTCAAAAGCTCGGATGTGAATGTCACCGAGATCGCTGTGCGGTGCGGTTTCGGCAATTCAAGCTATTTTGCGGAGGTGTTCAGGAAGTATATAGGGTATTCGCCTAAAGAGTTTCAGAAAAAACACATCTAACTTTACCCCAAGTAATGGAGTCAAAGCTGAGGTCAAGGGCTGTTGTGATGACAGTCCATTTTCTCCTTCTGCCGAATGACCTTTCAGCCCTGATATGGTATAATTAACCTATATCATGCTGAAGTTTGGAGTGAGTGAAATGTCTGTTTACAAAATTTTCGATGTTGAGACACCGAACAGAGCCAATGACCGTATTGATATCGCCAAGACACAGGGCAAGTACACAGGACGGAAACCAATTGAGATCGACTGGACGAGGTTCGGTCAGCTTTATGGGGAATGGAAGTCAAAGAACATCACAGACAGGGACTTTATGCGGAGAATGGGCTTGTCGGCTAATACATTCTATCGCCGTGTCAGGGAGTATGAAGCGGAACATGGGATCGCCGAGCCGTCTTTTGCTTGACAATGCCTGTCAGACGAACAAGAATGTATCATAATGCTGTCCATAAAGGGAATAAAGTTAAAACGATTCCCCTAAAAAATAAATCGCCTTGCCAATAATAAAGCAAGGCAATAATGCTGTTTCAGTTCTGGGCTTTCAACACAAGCCTTTTTCCAAGCTCAAAAGCATCACGCAAGTCCTTCGGGAACTGCTCGTCACGCTGTTTTCTGCGCATTTCCTCAACGCCTTCCATAATATCGTAACGTGAGTAATCGCTGAACTGATAGGTGTTATAGGAGTACAAAGTTTCTGAATACCCAAAAAGCCATTCCAAAAATCTTCCGTTTTCATCAAGGATCTTGGGATAATCCTGTTCATTTGCACCTTCCTGCGGCTGTCCCATTGTGTAGATCATTGCTGTTGGAACTAACTTCTCAAACAGACTTCTTTTCAGTGTTCCGTCAGCATTTGGCTGTGGGTTATAGGATAAACTCGGGAATAAGAGGCGCTCAAGAAATGCTCGAACAGTTCCGGTAGGGTAACTGAAATAGATCGGGCTGCCGATCACGATCACATCAGCATCATGTGCCTTTTCAAGTATCGGTCTGAGGTCATCTCTTATCGCACAGACACCGTTTGTTTTAGCATTTTTCAGCTTACAGGCAAAACAGCTTTTACAGCCCGTGAACGAATAGTCATAGAGATGAACAATCTCTGTTTCTGCCCCTGCATCAGCGGCACCCTGCATTGCTTTTTCAAGCATCTGCGCCGTACTCCAGTTCTTGCGGGGACTTCCGTTGATAAATAATGCTTTCATGAGTGATACCTCCTGCGATTTAGTCTGCAATCTTGACAATGTCAGACTTCTATGGTATGATGATAACACATAATCTTTACAATGTCAAGGTTTGTGATAAATGTTAGACGAAAGGCGTGAAATGTCAATGTATCAGGGCAAAAACCCGTCAGCACTCGCCTCGCAAAGGCTGATACTGGACGCACTCAACGAGCTGCTGAAGGAAAAGGAATACAAGGATATTACGATCAGCGAGCTTTGCAGCCGTTCTGGCGTATCAAGGCAGACCTTCTATTCGCTGTTCGGCACAAAGGAGAATGTACTGCTCTATCAGCTTGAACAGTCGAACGATACCAAACCCTCCGATGAGGGAACGAGCGCAATGTCGCTTACGCAGATATGCGAAAACTACGGAAAATACGTTATTTCCAACTATGGACAGCTTTCGATGCTCATTGAGAATGAATTATCAGATGTGCTTATGGCGCAGTTCTACCGTGCGATGTTTACCTGTCATCATAGCTTTACCGAACTTAGTGAGGAAGAACGTGACTATGCATCGGCATTTCTGTCGGCAGGCTTGTGCAGTCTGACAGTGAAGTACATCAAAAGCCATGACACGCCCGATGAAAAGGAGCTTGCACGGTTATCCTATCAGATCATGTCGGGCAGTGTGTTCGGTAAGGGAGGACAGCTATGAAAACCGCAGAAAAGGAAGAAAAGAAGGTCGAGTACCTTGAACTGATCTACGACCTGATATTCGTGTACATCATCGGCAGGAACAACTCTCTGCTGCATCACATCACAGACGGATTTATCGAAAGTGGCGTTTTCATCACCTATATCCTGTGTACGCTGACGATCATACAGATATGGAATTTTTCCACCTATTATATCAATATGCACGGCAGAAACGGACTCAGAGATCATGTGTTCCTTTTCATCAATATGTTCCTGCTCTATTTTATGGGCGAGGGCACTCGTGTTTATTGGGAAAATTACAGTCTGCAATATCACATCGCATGGGGGCTTATCCTTATCAATATCGGAACACAGTATTTTCTGGAGCTTCGCAACCGCAAAAACGAACCCGACATCTATCGTCAGACAAAACGAATGGGCTTTGTACTTATGTGTGAAGCGGTGATCGTTCTTCTGAATTATCCGTTTTACAGCCTTGTCGGATTCTCTGTCGCACCATTTGCCGTTCTGTTCGGTGTCGTTGGAACGATGCTTCACGGCAGCAAGTCAAAAGTTCTGCTCGTGGATTTTCCGCATCTTACAGAACGCGCGATGCTTTATGTCGTGTTCACCTTCGGAGAAATGATAATAGCAGTCGCAGGATATTTTGAAAGCGACGAAAACTCTGTTCCGCTGTTTTTCTCACTGATGAGCTTTCTGATTGTTGTCGGGTTGTTTCTAAGCTACGGCACGGTTTACGATCATATGATAGACCGTGAGAAGCAGGACAGCGGACTTTGGTATATGTTCCTGCACATTTTCCTGATCTTCGCTCTGAGCCTTATCACGATAGCACTTGAATTCATGCACAATGACGAGGTCGAGCTTGTACCCAAAATGATAATGCTCATATCCGCATTTCTGATGTACTATATCTCGCTGTTCCTGACACTGAGGTTCAGCAAGAGAAAATGCCGTCCGGGAAAGAAATTCATTCTCTCACTTGCAGGAACAGGCGTCAGCTTTGTGGTGCTGATGCTGCTGTTTAAGAATAACAACTATATCAATATCTCACTGACGGTGCTATATGTGTGGGGAATATTCCTGCTGCTTTATCATTTCGGCAGGCGGATGAGCAATGATAATTCTGATAGATTATATATACAGCGGGCTGGCTTAACACGGCAGTTCGCTGTTACTATACCCTCCGGCGAACAATAACACTTACAGTGCCGTCAGACTTATGGAGTAAATAATAACTGCCTATAAAAACAAACCCTCAGAAACTCTTGCAGTATGTTTCAGAGGGCTTGCTGTTTGTATTCAGTTCCAATAGGGTATACGCTGATTATGGGATATGCCATAATTCCGATTTGGACTTGTGTGGAACGGATTATAGGTGTGCCATTAGACTACGGTCATAAAGAACACTCTGTTATATCATTCGCGCTCCCTTAACCGCATAAATTCAATAAACCGTTTCTCCGGCGCACCGAGTTTCTCATAGTTTTGATAGAGGAACGCTATACTGAAAGTCATATCCTCGTCCTCGATCGGAACAAAGCGGAGGTCTTTGAAAAGCTCTGTCATGGGGACGGGTATGCAGATCAATACGCCTTTGTTCTGATTGGCAAGACTGCAAAGCAGGTGCATATCTGCCGAGCGAAAAGCAATGTTCGGCTCAAATCCGTACTCTGCTGCCTTTTCACGGACGATCTGCGGATAATAGGACTGCTCATCAAGCAGGATAAACTTTTCATTTCTCAGATCACCGAAGCAAACGCTCTTTCGCTCAGATAAGGGATTGTCCTTGTGAACGCAGAGCTGCAAATGATAGGTGCGTATCAGCGTGAACTCCGACTGTCTGCCGTGCCAATGCTCCGGCTCGGTGATAAGACCAAGGTGCGAGGGGCATTGCTGCACATACTGCATGACTTCTCTGTCAGAACGGTCAAGGATCTCAAGCTCATAGTTCGGGTATCGTTCCTTAAAATCATACAGCGCATTTGGAAAGAGAAAACCAAACAGCATGGGCGAATTTGCAACTGTGATCTTTCGCTCGGCGGTAAGTTCAGCCGTTATCTCTGCTTCTGTGCGGTAGAATTTTCGGACGATAGGTGCAAATCTGTCATACAAAAGCTGCCCCTCATCGGTCAGTATGCTGCCCTTTGAGGTACGGTGAAACAGCTTGCAGCCAAGCTCCGTTTCAAGATTTTGCATACACTTGCTGAGTGCCTGCTGAGAAATAAAAAGTGCTTCGGCAGCCTGCGACATTGACTTGAATTCGCTTGCCTTCACGAAATATTCGATATGTTTGAACTCCATATGATCGCCCCCTTATCTTCATTATACAAGAACTTTGCCACAATGTCAAGTTGTCGCGCCGACAAGTTTTTGGTCATTCCCAAAAAGGATAATCTGTGCTATACTGTAATTACAGCAAGGGAAAGTCCCTGGCACGATCAAATGATCATTATCAAGGAGGAATCATTATGACAAACATCGAAAAGGCATTAGCCCTCATCGACACATTCGCAAGCGGTGATACTGCAAAGGCAGCAGAGCTTCTTGCAGAGGGATACATTCAGCACAATCTCGCATACGGCACGGGCAGAGATGCTTTCGTCGGCTCAGTGCAGTATCTGGCATCTGCTCCCGTTAAGACTACCGTCAACAACATCAGAGCATTTGAGGACGGCGACAAGGTGTTCCTCCAGACCGTTTACAACTTTGCAGGCATGGGTGAACAGGTCGCATTTGATATTTTCCGTTTTGACGCAGAGGGCAAGATCGCAGAGCATTGGGACAATCTCACCGCAAAGGCAGCTCCGAACCCCTCCGGTCACACACAGCTTGACGGTACATCTGAGATCACAGACCTTGACAAGACCGAGGCAAACCGTGAGCTTGTAAAGAATTTCCTTTATGATGTGATGCAGGGCAACAATTCTGCTAAGACACCCGATTATTTTGACGGCGATACCTATATTCAGCACAACACAGGCATCGCAGACGGTCTGTCGGGGCTTGGTGCGGCACTTGAAGCGCTCGGCAAACAGGGTATCGCAATGATCTATGACAAGGTACATCAGGTGCTTGCACAGGGCAACTTCGTACTCGCAGTTTCGGAAGGCACATTCGGCGGTGCAGCCACCTCCTACTATGATCTGTGGAGAGTGGAAAACGGCAAGATCGCAGAGCATTGGGACGTTATGGAAACGATCGCAGAAAAGGATACCTGGCAGAACGAAAACGGTAAGTTCTGATAGTATGAAAGGGTGTGCTGGATATTCGGCACACCCTTTACTGTATCGGGAAAATATGTTATACTAAAACAGGGTGATACTATGACAGCAAAAGAGTATTTTGATCTTATCGTGAAACAGATACACTCCACCGTTGTGGCAACGGTGGACGGTGATGGTCTGCCCGTGACCTGTGTGATCGACATGATGTATGCAGACGAGAACGGACTGTACTTTCTCACCGCAAAGGGAAAAAACTTCTATCAACGGTTAAAGGACAAGGGCTATCTTGCGCTTTCGGGGAAAAAAGGCAAGGATACCATGAGCTGTACGGCGATCTCTGTCCGTGGCAAGGTCAGGGAGTTAGGCTCTGATATGCTCCCTCTGCTGTTTGAGAACAATCCCTATATGTTTGAGATATATCCCACCGAGGAAAGCCGCAAGGCACTCACAGTGTTTCAGATCTATGAGGGCAGCGGAGAATGGTTTGACCTGTCGAAGAAGCCTATCGAGCGTGACAGCTTCACATTCGGCGGTGCAGAGATCAGGGCAAGCGGATATTTCGTGACAGATAGCTGTATAGGCTGTGGTTCATGTCTGAACGATTGTCCGCAGAGCTGTATCGAACTGAAAGAAAAAGCTGTTATCCGTCAGGAAAACTGTCTGCACTGCGGAAACTGTGCGGCTATCTGTCCTGTGGGTGCAGTCATAAGGAGATGAGCGTATGGAGAAACTTGATTATCTGATAAACTACCTGCTGTCAGAAAGAAACGATGTTGACGGAATTGAGATACCAAACAATGATACAGATAAATTCCGTCTTTACAGAAGCCTTGTGAATATCCGCCCTGCGGTGAAAGCGGACGACAGCTTTCTGAAAGCCGAGGACGAATATCTCACAGCGCTGACCGAGAGCAAGGGCATCACGGATATTGCAGACCTAACACCCATAGAGGACGGCATTTATCTCTGGAAAGGTGATATTACCACGCTGAAATGCGGTGCTATCGTCAATGCCGCCAATTCGGGAATGACGGGTTGCTGGCAGCCGTGTCACTCTTGTATCGACAACTGTATCCACACCTTTGCAGGGGTACGGCTTCGTTACAAGTGCGGTCAGATCATGCAGGCACAGGGGCATGAAGAACCCACGGGCAGGGCGAAGATCACCCCTGCCTACAACCTGCCCTGTGACTATGTGATACACACTGTCGGACCGATCGTAGACAGTATTCTTACAGATGAACATTACCGTCTGCTTGAAAGCTCCTACAAAAGCTGTCTTGAAATAGCCGTACAGAACGGTATCGGGAGTATCGCTTTCTGCTGTATCTCAACGGGTGTGTTCGGATTTCCGCAGGATAAGGCGGCAGAAATTGCAGTCCGCACCGTCAGGGAGTTTCGCAAGAACCACGATATACAGGTGATCTTCAACGTGTTCAAGGAGGACGATCATGAAATTTACAAAAGACTACTCGGCGGAAATTGACCGTCTGAAAAAAGAAATACAGACCGCTGATGCGATCGTCATCGGTGCAGGGGCTGGACTTTCCACCGCCGCAGGCTTTACCTATTCGGGAGAGCGTTTGAAGAAATACTTCGGGGATTTCGTGGAGAAATACGGCTTTCGGGATATGTATTCGGGCGGTTTTTATCCGTTCCCGACACCGGAAGAACAGTGGGCGTACTGGTCACGCTATATTTACATCAACCGCTATATGGATGTGGACAACGGCACATACAAGCGCTTGTTTGAGCTTGTGAAGGACAAGGATTATTTCGTTATCACCACCAATGTTGATCACCAATTTCAGAAGGCAGGATTTGACAAGCAACGCCTGTTCTACACGCAGGGCGATTATGGACTTTGGCAGTGCAGTGAGCCGTGCCACCAAAAGACCTATGACAACGAGGAGACCGTCAGGGCGATGTTTGAAACTCAGAAGGATATGCGTGTTCCGTCAGAGCTTTTGCCGAAGTGTCCTGTCTGCGGAAAGCCCATGAGCATGAACCTCAGAGCCGATGACAGTTTCGTCGAGGACGAGGGCTGGCACAGAGCAGCGGAGCGTTATGATGAGTTCCTGCGCCGCCATGAGGGACTGCATATCCTGTTCTTAGAGCTTGGTGTGGGCATGAACACGCCTGTCATAATCAAGTATCCGTTCTGGAAGATGACCTACGCAAACCCGAAGGCGGTCTATGCCTGCCTGAATTTTGGGGAATCGTATGCTCCTGATGAGATCGGGGAGCAAAGCATTTGTATCAATGGGGATATTCGTGATGTGCTGAATGCCTTAGTCTAATATAAATTCAAGCCTTGCTCTCTGTTTTGAGTGCAAGGCTCATTTTATGCCAATAGACCATGCTTTAATGTGCGTCAATAGCCCATAGTCTATTGAAATATCCGAAAACTGTGTCATATAAGTTGTTTTTATGCTTTTGCAATATTGCAAATAAAAACGATACCCTATTGAAAGATGATTGGAGCCGGTTATTACCGGCTCCGTCTCATTTATGTAAACTTTCTTTCGTATTCTTTGAGCCTGCGGTAAAATGTGTTGGCACGCAGTCCCATCTCTTTCTGAAACCACACAGCAGTAATAGTTCCAGACTTCCACTGCTGATACAGCTGACCGAACTTTATCCAGTCGATAGGTAAAGGTTGTCTTCCTTTGTATTTCCCTTGAGATTTTGCAATAGCGATTCCTTCACGCTGACGCTGTAATGTCTGCTCACGTTCCAGCTCTGAGAGAGCTGCGAATATAGACAGGACGAAACGCCCCTGCGGAGTATTGGTATCAATGTTCTCCTTACTGCTGACAAGAGTAACCTGTTTTCGCCGAAGCACATCTATAATGTTGAGCAGGTCTCGCGTGGAACGACCAAGCCTGCTGATACTTTCTATGTACAGAGTATCGCCTTCGCGGACGTATTCGAGCATAGCCTTCAGCTCGGGACGGTCAGCATTCTTGCCAGACATCTTCTCCGCAAATACACGCTCGACCTGATACTGCTTCATCAGAGCTTCCTGACGGGCGGTCTCCTGATGTTCAGTCGAGACGCGAATGTATCCAATCTTGCCCATTACCATATACCTCCGCAGCAGTTCTCATACAGGCTTTCCCCACACATATACTTTACGTCCCTGAGAGCTTCATGGAGCATATTTGTATCCATCAACATTTCTTCAATCTCGTCGCAAGTGTAGCCATACTCAAGTAGGAGCTCTACATCTTCGCTGTCAACTCCATAGCAGCTACAGTATGCAAGCAAGATTTCCTCATGCATAGTATAATAAGAAGAGTCATCGTACCATGATCCGTACTTGGAACGGTACAGTTTCGGCTCAAACCCTGAGCGTGTGAGCTCGCCGTACTTATCGATTTTTATGATATCCCCCTCGTCTGTTTTGATACGCTCATTTGCGAACTTGTGAAGTCCAATACGTTTCAGAGCATTCTTCATGATACTCTCGGTGGATGCGTATACATACAGCCCGATATCCTTGAATTGGAGCAGGCACATCGGGTTCGAACCCTTAATTATATACAGACTATTGTTCTGGTCAAGGACTGTGAATGTGAAGTTGCCTTCCACTGCCTCAGCCATGTACTGTAAGCTGTCAAGGTCAAGCTTTCCCTGTTTCTCTATCAGCTGAACGCCGATGTAGCTGTCAGTATCTATATATGTATTTGGAATAGTTCCGTCTTTTCGAAGTTCCTTATCATTCCATAAAACGCCGTTATGTGCAAAGGCGAACTCCTTATCGGTATGACCTGCGAAGGGATGGTTATTGTAATTCTGCTTTCTATCTCCCTGGGTAGCTAATCGGGTATGGCCCATAATCGCCTTTGTTTCGGCAGGAGCATTGAAGTGTATCTTATGAGCAGGCTTAGGACGTTTGAAGATAGTGACTTTGCCATCTTTAACATAGCTGATACCTGTTGCATCAGTTCCGCGTTCTTCAGCAGCATTAGCAAGTGCCTGAGTAAGTTTCTTCAGAACCCTGTAAGGTACTATTCCTTTATAATCTAACCAACCAAACAATGCGCACATACTTATTCATCCTCCTTATCGTCAGCACAGCCGATAGCACCACCTGCAAGCAGAATCGTTGCAATCGTACCAACAAATTTCAAAACGTCTTTTATGTCATTTTCTGTCTCTTTATCAATGTCGAAAATGTCCGATAATATGCCCATTTTACATATCCTCCTCATTATTGACTTCCTCGTTGATATACAGCCTACGTTCCTTCAAGTACTGTATCAGCTCAGGTTCGTTTATTGTATCTACAAACTCTGACCATGACATCTTCGACATGCCCTCGTCAGTGAGACTGATAGCAAGGTCACAAATAGCATCAACCAGCTCCAATGCTGCGATAAACGTGTTATACTTGAGCGTGCCTCTGAACAGACGAAACTCGATAGTTGAATAGTTCATAAGGTTCACAGCTGCATATCGTCCATTACCGCCTTCCTTAGCCTTGTCCAGTATCTCACGTCCTGTCTTTTCAAAACCGTAGCGAGCTGCCCAACGGTTCATACTGTACTCTGAACGGCGGCTGAATTTCAGCATCTCGTTCCAGTGGTGCTCAACGAAATAAAGTATCCTTGAAATTACCTCGTCCTGAGTATCCCTATTATCACTGAAACAGTTTCTGTTGACGTGTATATGCAAGCCGCAGGTCGAAGTCTGGTGGCTGCGATATCCCAGTGATATAGCCTTTTTCATTATCTCCCCCCAACAGTAGTTCTTGTGATAATCAAGGCTCATTGGGTGCGTCACAAGCTCCATACCGTCGTCAAGAGAGCCGTCTCCCTTGATGTAGATGTGTTCGCTGTTGCCATCTGAATTGGCTATCTTGAGCAATTCATCAGCGTTATCATCGTCTTTGCCTGCTCCGTCTATCTCCAGTTCAACGCCAAAATATCGAGAACTGTCGCCGTAAAAGATAGGTTCAGGCTTATAGCCATAATCATGAATACTTCTATTACGATCAACCTCGTCATGGTAGCACTCTGAACAGTAATCATAGCCGTCCAAGTGATAGGCGTCATCTTCGTGAAGCAGGGCATCACAGCAGCTACATCTGGTGTAGTGATTTTCGTAACAGTGACGGCAGAGAGTTGTATACTCGTCTCCGTAGCTATCGTCTGTCCAGATGACCGAGCCACAGCGGTCGCAGGTCGTAGTATGCCGCTCGTAGCAGTCGGTACACACGATTCCACCATTGACCTCCTCATAGTCTTCATCTTCACCTATGAGTGCTCCGCAGTGCGAGCAATACAGTGCATTTTCACTAGTCTTTTCCATTTTGATTAACCTCCATAAAATAGTAGAACCAGCCCCCGAAGGGGCTGGCTTTTTTTCAATATTCACTTGCTAAAAGCATGGTGCTGTGGTCGCCGTCATCGATGATATATAGTTTTTCCTTGATAGGTGCATCTGATGGTATCATATACACCTGTATATATTCCGGCTCTTCTGAGCTGTGCGTTATCGACTGTAGGTTGTCTACTGGCTTCAGTTCAAATACCTGTAAGTAGTCCTTGGGAGCAGGCATACGCTCCACGCACTCCCAAAGGAATAGCTGCAATTCAATAGGTATAGAGCTATCGACTCCACAGGTAAGATATCTAGTGTTGTCAAACATGAAAAACGCTTCTCCTTTCCTTGAAATATTCCGATCGTAACGTTATCTCAGTTACTTTCATTCAAATAATATATATCTATAAATCAGGAAAAATAGGAAAAACGAGTCTCAAAGTAACATGTATGCTTTACTTGCTACAGCAAAAAGTCATAGTCTTGACGTCAGCATGGATTTATGATAAACTGATAATGTTGAAATAGCGAAAACATATTGGCTTTTCCACTAGTCCTGCAATTAGTCATGATAAGAAGATAAAAGTCTAAGAAGATTATATATACCATAACCGTATACTCTATCAAAGCTATTGATTCTGTTAATCGTTTTAAGCTTCTGCCAACTTAAGCAGAGAATCTATTTAGTGGAAAGAAGAGGTAACGTTGTTCTATTTGGTACTATTTGCCCTTTTGATTGTTGCTGTCATCGTTCTTGTCATGTGTCTTGACAATTCCGGTAGCAATAACAGGCATGACTATTCAGAAGATCACAAATCTCCGGGAATATTTGAATGGATGATGACTCCGGAGTATAAACGAGTTGGTATTCGTGGAGAGGTTAAAACTTCAAATGCCATTTTATCAGTTATGCATCCTGATGATCGCTTATTTACGAATGTAAGTATCAATTACGATGGAAGGCCGGCGGAGCTTGATAATGTGATTGTTAATAAATATGGAGTCTTTGTTATCGAGGTCAAGAATTACGCTGGGGCTATTTACGGAAATGAAGATGACTTTGAGTGGCAGAAATATAAGACAACTGCTGCTGGAAACACGTACGTGAAAACTGTAAAAAATCCCATAAAACAGGTAAAGAGGCAATGCTATTTACTTGCTCGTTACCTTGAGTACTATGGAACCAAAGTCTGGGTAAACGGTTATGCAATACTTATTCATGGAAACAGTCCGGTTGTAAGTGATTATATACTAAATAACATCTATGATATTGAGCATGTTATCCATACTCCGGGAAGGAAAATGCTTTCACCCCAAACAATTGATGATATTTCTAGGCTTCTTTCAAGATGATAGAAGCTACAGGATGTGAATATAAGCTCAATGATGCAAAAAATAAGCCAGTTCTTCGGAACTGGCTTTTGTAATGTCGATATTTGGTATTGGTTCAGCGGGAGTGTTAGTTGTTACGGAGAAAAAGTAACAACAATTATTGTTACACAATAATTATATATATTTACAAAATCAAAATAATAGGAATTTTGGTATCATGAAGGGATTGTTGTGAGAGCTAATTTGCCTATAGAACCTAGTGTTATTCCAAAGATGATTAAAAACACTTGCTTCCTTGACTTTCTATGCTGCAGCAGTGTATAATATGAATAGTATTTGGTTGCTATGATAGATCGGAATTTATCAAGCTATTTGCTAAAGAAAGGAGGAGGTAGTGACTATGATCGAGATTTCCTATCTACAGCTGTTTATTTTTATAACTCTCATTTGGATACTTATGCGATTCATAATTTCGATCAGGTTCAAGAAGTTTTTGGTAAAACGCGAACTACAGATGCTTCTTGTATACATATGCCTTGTTGTTATTGCAAGATTTGTATACTTCCCGTTACATTTTGTTGATGGAAAAATAGGTACACTAACGATTGGATTTTCAAAGATACCGTCTGACATGGTAAGTTTAATCCCGTTCTTTTTTCTCTTTGACAGATATGATGGATGGCTTATCAATATTATCGGGAACATAGCAATGTTTATACCTGTAGGAATAGTATGGCCTATCTGTTTTCGCAAGCTTGATAATATCAAAAAAACTGTGTTCGCAGGCATTTGTTTTATTATCTTTATTGAGCTGTCCCAATTGCTATGTCCTGAAAGGCATACAGATATTGATGACATAATACTAAATACAAGCGGTGTTATGATTGGGGCGTGTGTCATATTTGCTATACGAAAAGCCGCAAATTCTGATTAGCTTAGTACCATGGTAGAGTCTTACTTATGAAAAATGACATGGAGAGTCCCCGCAAGTGTGCGGGGACGTTTTCATGTAATCTTGTTTTATTGGCATTATGCTGTTATAAACTCCGTCGGAGATCTGTGATACTCAACGGCTGTTTCGAATACCATGTTGGACAGAGCTCTTTCTACTATAGCGTGGGGTTCTCCGTCAGGACGTATCCAGTCCTGTAAACTATCCTTACCCAGTATGACAGGCATTCGGTCGTGTATATTCCTTACAGTTCCGACAGCTTCTTTGGTGAGTACAGTGAACATAGGTACCTGCATATCTCCATGATCCTCATAACGGTATAAGCCTGCAATATACGTTATGTCAGAGCCCTCCGTCTGTATAGCGAACTTAATCTTTTTTGCATTCCTATGCTCTATTATACTACGGCTATCGTCTTCATATAATGGGTAGCCCCACTCATAATACCATGAAGCAGGAATAACACATCTACGCCTGTACCAGGAGTCTCTCCACAATGGCTTGCTGTCAGCAGTCTCTACGCGGCAGTTGGCAAGAAGCTTAGGTGTAGACTTATGCGTGAATCCCCATACCATAGGAAATATTGCCATATTCCCATACTTGTTCGGTGCAAGAACAGGAGCTATATCTGCCGGATAAAGGTCTCCGGACATGATAAGGCTCTTACCGAGCTTAACCGACATTTCTTGAGCTAAGGACATTTTCCTTATCTTTATGAGAACTTCAGCCATTTCTCTTGGTTCTATTCTTAAAGACATACACATGAAGATCACCTCCTATCAGCACAAATCAGAATATATGTTCTGATTTATTATAGCACATATGTCATGTCTCGTCAAGATATGAATTGCATAAAAAGCAAATAACTGTCGGGGCTTAATGCCCCGGCTTTCATATATTCAATTCGTAAAGATTGTTTAAACTTTTTAGTCTGCTGATTGACTAATTGAGCAATTATTGATATAATGTATATAGGTATATTATCTTCCGAAAGGTGGTATGACTATGCTCCCAGAAGAAAAAGCTCGCGTTAAAATTGATGATAAGCTCAATAGAGCAGGATGGTATGTAGTTGACAGGGGCGAGTATGTCCCGCAGACTACATCTGCTATTAGAGAAGCACTGACTCAGGGCAATAAGGAGAGCGACTATCTGCTTTTCATAGATAATAAGGCTATCGCTGTTCTGGAGGCTAAGAGAGCAGATAATTCACTTGGAGAAGACGTTGAGTCACAGGCTGAGAACTATGCCCGTACTCCGCTTTCATGGTATGGACTATGGGAGAATGGCTTTATCCCGCTGGTATATTTGTCCAACGGCGAGAAGATACTGTTCAAGAATCTTCTTTCAGGAGAAGAAGAGTATACAGAAATCGACTCTATGCACACTCCAAAAGAGATGCTGCGCCTGATAAAGCGCTCCTCTGAATACGGTGCGCTGCCTAAACTGGAGAAACAATCTCTCAGAGATTGTCAGTATAATGCGGAATTGAACTTTGAGAAGTCCATAAAGGGCGGAAAGAAAAAGAATCTTGCAGTATTAGCAACTGGATCCGGCAAAACGTACCTTGCTTGTCTTGCAAGCTATCGTCTGCTCAACTATACCTCCACGAAGAGGATACTGTTCCTTGTAGACAGAAATAACCTCGCAAGGCAGACTGAGAGCGAGTTCAGTCAGTTCAATATGACTGAGAATAAAAAAGAGATGAACGCTCTTTACGACATCAAAAGGCTCAGACATGAGGGTGATATAAAGGGAGATATCGTTATATCTACCATTCAGAAGCTGTTCGCTATCATGACCGGACAGGCAGTAAGTGATGATGATGAAGATGCAGAGGATGAACGTCTCTCAGAAGCTGCTGAGAAGAAGGATGATACTGTTATCCAGCTCGGTGACGACCTTACCATTCCTCCGGATTATTTCCAGTTGATAATAGTAGACGAATGTCATCGCTCGATATATGGCAAATGGAGAGCTGTCCTTGACTATTTCAAGGGTGCTAATATCCTTGGACTTACTGCAACTCCAACAGAAGAGGCATATGCATATTTTGATAAAAATATTGTAGAGGACTATACATATGAACACTCGGTTGTTGACGGCGTTAATGTACCTGCCCGTGTATACCGCATAGTGACAGAGGTAACTGAACATGGCGGTTCTCTTGAAGAAGGTACAACTGTTACTGAGAAAGCGCGAAGAACAGGCGCTGACACAACATATAAAGTTGATAATAATAAAGAATATGAAAACAATCTGTTGGACAGGTCTATCACCAACCGTCAGCAGATCAGGCAAGTTCTTGAAACATTCAAAAATTCTATCTACACCGACCTCTATCCTGAGCGTGAAAAGTCATGGGAATACGTACCCAAGACGCTTATCTTCGCCAAGAACGATAACCATGCTACAGAGATAGTTGAAGCGGTAAAGGACGTATTCAAGGGCGAATTTCCCAATAATGAAGTCCCTGAGCACTTTGTTCAGAAGATAACCTACTCCTCTGACGACTCCAATGGCCTTATCCGTGACCTCAGGAACGAAAAGAACTTCCGTATAGCTGTAACCGTAACTCTTGTAGCTACCGGTACGGACGTTAAACCTCTTGAAGTAGTCCTGTTCATGAAGGACGTTATGTCTGAGGTGCTGTATACGCAGATGAAGGGACGCGGCTGTCGTGTCATTACTGACGATAAGCTGCGTGAGGTCACTCCCAACGCAGATACCAAGGAATGCTACTACATAGTCGATGCTATCGGCGTAACAGAACATGATAAGGATATTCCGGGGCCTGGCCCCGGACCCGGTCCTGTTATCAGAAAAATCACACTGGAACAGCTTCTCGAAAGGCTGTCTCATAATGAGTTGAGTGACGAGAACCTGCTCACGCTTCGCAATATCTGCGCTATGATAAATCGGCGTTATGAGAATAACATCTTCTTCGGACATCACCTGCAATACTTCATCGACAACTTCGGCTATTCACCTAAAGATCTTGCTGTATCAATACAGGAGGCATTTGACAGCGGTCAGCTTCCGCCGTTCAACAGTCCTTCGGATGACAACCATATCCGTATGGCGCTTATCGACAGGCTCATCAGCAATATCCCTGCAAGGAAGAAGCTGCTTGAGTTGCGTCAGGGCTACATACTGACTACCGACGAAGATCCCGATACTCTTATTAGTGCAGGTTTCTCCAAGGAAACTGCCAAGACTTATACTGAGAACTTCGAGAAATACATAAACGACAACAAGGACAGCATCGAGGCTCTCCGTATCATATACAACTCAGAAGATACGCTGATAACTCATTCCATGCTTGCTGATCTGAGAGACAGGCTCCTGTCTGAGAGCAGTCATTTCAGTGCTCCGCAGCTGTGGAAGTATTACAGAACACTCGATCCGTCAAGTGTTGATGATCTCGATGTAAGGGCTAATGCTAAGGCTCTCACGAACCTGATACAGCTTGTGAGGTACGCATACAAGAAGAATCCCAAGCTGACCAGCCTCATGAATGGCTTTGTGCAGCGTTTCAACCTGTACTGCGGTCAGACTCAGCGTGACCTCTCCGACGATCAGATTGACGTTATGCGGCAGATAGCTGAATTCATCGTCAATGACGGTGCTATCACTGCGGCAGAACTCAATGACATAGATGCCGACCTCTGGAGGCAGGGCATCCGTGTATTCGGAAAGCCTCAGCTGTTCGGCGAGGAAATTACGGCATTATCAAGAATACTACTAAAGGCGGCTTAATATATGGCAAACCAGAAAACAGAATCGGCACTGCTCAAAAAGGTATGGGACATTGCAAACGTTATGTCCTCGGCAGGTGTTGGATTTACCGACTACATAACCCAGCTCACATATATCCTGTTTCTGAAAATGGACGATGAAAAGGAAGAATTCGGTCTCGGCAGTTCCATTCCCGAGGGCTGCAAGTGGAAGGATCTCACAGACATCAACGGTGAAGACCTCGTTAAGAAGTATGAAGAGATACTGAAGACGCTCTCCGACGAAAAAGGTCTTATCGGTACTATCTTCACAAGAGCTGTCAACAAGATAGACCGTCCCGTTATGCTGAAAAAGGTCATTGATATGGTGTCCGAGGAGAACTGGTATCTTATGGAGGGCGACTTCAAGGGCGCTATCTATGAGGGAATTCTCGAAAAGAACGGACAGGACAAGAAGAGCGGAGCAGGTCAGTACTTCACGCCGAGAGCTCTTATAAGCGCTATCGTGGACGTTGTTGATCCTAAGATAACCGAGACAGTCGCCGATCCCTGCTGCGGTACGGCAGGCTTCCTGCTCTCCGCTTTCGACCATATGAAGAAGCAGAGCAAGGATGCTGAAAAGCAGAAGTTCCTCAAGAATAATGCTCTTTTCGGTGCTGATAATACTTCTCTTGTTGTCACACTGGCTTCAATGAACCTTTATCTGCATGATATAGGCACAAAGAAAAGTCCTATCGTGTATCAGGACTCCCTGACCGATACTTCTGACAAGCTCTATGACGTGGTCATGACCAATCCGCCATTCGGCACTCGTCCTCAGGGCAGCGTTGGCATTGACTTCGACGGACGCGGATTCATAGAGACTTCCGATAATCAGGTAAACTTCTTACAGCACATCATGTCTATCGTAAAGACAGGCGGACGTGTTGGCGTAGTCCTGCCCGACAGCGTTCTCACAGACGGCGGCGCTACAAAGAAAGTCCGTGACAAGCTGATGAAGAATTACAACCTGCATACTATCCTGAGACTGCCTACAGGCATATTCTACGCTAACGGCGTAAAGACAAACGTGCTGTTCTTCGACAAGGGCAAGCCTACGCAGGATATATGGGTATACGACTACCGCACAGGCGTTAAGCATACTATGGCGACAAAGCCTATGACAAGGGCTCACCTTGATGAATTTGTCGAGTGCTACTGCTCCGGTCATATGCAGGACAGAAAGTCTACCTGCACTGAGGATAACCCCAACGGCAGGTGGAAATGTTTCAGCGCTGAGGAAGTAAGTCAGCGTGAAGACCTGAACTTCAAGTGGATAGACTTCACCGAGGAGGACGAGCGTTCTGTGAGCGAAATAATCG
>LVAK01000145.1 GCA_001604035.1 Clostridiales bacterium Firm_05 | reverse complement strand
AACTGCCTTGACCTTGACGGGCTTGACCATGACTTTGTGTATACGTTTTTTCTCAGGCTTGACTTCCTCTGCCTTAGGAGCAGCAGGAGCTTCTTCCTTAACAGGCTCAGGCTTGATCTCCTCTGCCTTAGGAGCCTCGGGAGCCTCTTCCTTTACTGGCTCGGGCTTGACTTCCTCAGCCTTTGGAGCCTCGGAAGCTTCTTCCTTGACTGGCTCAGGCTTGACTTCCTCTGCCTTAGGAGCAGCGGGAGCTTCTTCCTTTACTGGCTCGGGCTTGGGTTCCTCAGCCTTTGGAGCCTCGGGAGCCTCTTCCTTTACTGGCTCGGGCTTGATCTCCTCTGCCTTTGGAGCCTCGGGAGCTTCTTCCTTTACTGGCTCAGGCTTGATCTCCTCTGCCTTAGCAGCCTCGGGAGCTTCTTCCTTTACTGGCTCGGGCTTGGGTTCCTCAGCCTTTGGAGCCTCGGGAGCTTCTTCCTTGACTGGCTCGGGCTTGGGTTCCTCAGCCTTAGGAGCCTCGGGGACTTCTTCCTTGACTGGCTCGGGCTTGGGTTCCTCAGCCTTTGGAGCCTCGGGAGCTTCTTCCTTTACTGGCTCAGGCTTGATCTCCTCAGCCTTAGGAGCCTCGGGGACTTCTTCCTTGACTGGCTCTGCTTTGGGCTCTTCGGCCTTAGCAGGCTCGGGAGCTGCAAAGCTTGCCCTGTATTCATCTTCCTTGGGCTTTTCAGCCTTTGGTTCTTCTGTAGTTTCTTCCTTAACAGGCTCAGCCTTCGGCTCTTCTGCCTTTGCTGGCTGCGGCTCTTCTTTTTTAGCAGGCTCCTGCTTCGGAGCTTCTTCCTTCGGAGGCTCATCGTCCATAAGATCGTCAAACAGATCACCGGCAGGCCTCAGAGCATTGGGTACGCTCAGGCCGTTCTGTGCATTCTTCTTTGGAGTCTGACCGTATGCATTCTTTACAGGCGGCTTGTCATCGGCAAATTCCGGAGCCTCCTTGTCAGGACGGCTGAATGTTGCACGCTGGACACTTTCGTTTGCCTTCGGCGGCTCAGGAGTCGGTGCGGAAAGCGGAGCCATCATATCCTCGTCGGCATAAGTGGTCTCCATATTGTTCATAAAGCTGACGCTCTGGGCAGGTCTCTGCGGCGCTGCTCCCGGATTCATGCCGCCCATATTGTTCTGCGGAACAGACTGCATGAAGTTTTGTGAGAGATCAGGCTGACGCATAGGCATACCGCCCATATTGTTCATAGGCGCCGGAGCTGCTCCTGCCAGCGGTACAGGCTGTGCCGGAGAAGACTGAGGTGCAGGGGCATTTGTATAATTCTGCCTTGGAACGATGGTATATGTTACCGGAGAAGCGCTCATAATGAAGCCTTCCAGGTCGTTAACTGAGAAGCTTGGGAGACTGCTGGCGTAGCCCATGAAATTGTTCACGCTGGCCTTGTCGTTGGGATCTCCGAATTTTGCCATTGAAGCGATCTGACCGAAACAGGTCATAAAGCCCTTGTTGAGGGCAGGCGAATTGAGAACAGGCTGGTATATAAGGTAAAGCTCGCCTGTATTCTCATTTATTATGATAAAGTCCAGATCCAGCACCACCTTTGCCGGATGGAGTTTATAATGCATGACAGCCTTGTAGGCTTCAAGGAGCTGAGCGATCATCATATAAAAATGATCCTTGTTGATATTGCGCTTGAGGAACTTGCTGAGAGCTATACCTCTTGCTCCTGTAAAAAGTATCTTGCTTGAATCCTCAGGAATAGGACGCATGAAGCCTCTTGAGAAATCCCTTGAAAAGAACATAACTTCATTGTTGTTGATCCTTTCGGATGAAGATAGCTTAAGTCTGACGCTGACCTGTCCCTGTTTATCGATATATTTTAATTTAGCCATGGAATGCGCCTCTTTTCTGCACGTATGTCTCTCCGCTGATATACAGATAACGTGCTTATTTATGCCGGGATCTATACCTCCGGCATTACATTGCTATTCTATTATATTATACAGTATCAATGTGATAAAGTCAAGGATTTACCAGTATCCATTCACAAAATATTAAGGAAAAAACAGAGAAAAATAGCACTTTTATATATACAAAATCACTAAAAAACAGCCGGGATTTGTTATCCCGGCTGAATATTATCTCTGTATTGCGAGCTCGTTTTTGCCAGCTACAGGCTTTTTGTGCTGATTTATGATAAGCTTTATGGTGTCATACAGATATGGTTTAAGCTCGGCTACTGTACATGGTTCGCTGTAAAGTATCACAGAGTAGCAGGTCGAGGAGACAAGCTCTATTATCATGAACATCATTATCTCCGGATCCCTTAACTCGCAGGGAGCCTCTAAAAGGATCTCTCTGTATACCTCGGCAAAGTCTATATCTTCATCAGATGATGGTGAAGTAAGAGCGGATTTGAATACTCCCCAGCTCAGATTCTTTGATATGAATGTAAGGAGCGAATGGTTATTGTTGAGCTGATTGATGATGTTGTCTATTATCCTTATCAGTCTTTCTTCATAGTCCAGGTCTTTGATATCCGGACCGATGCTGTCGATGGCGTTGCGGAAAAGCTGACTGGATTTGTGAGCCACAAGTCTGTTGCGGATATCGTATTTGTCCTTGAAATAAAGGTAGAATGTTCCCTTGGCAACACCGGCTTTGCTGACAATATCGGATATGGACGTTTTGGTGAAGCCCTTTGTGGTGAATGCCTCGAAAGCAGTTTTGAGAAGCGAGGTTTCCTTCAGTTTCTTGTTTGCGTCGACCTTTCCCATACTTTCATCTCCTTGCTAACTGAACGTAACTGTCTTTCTGTTCCTTATCTTCTTAAGTTTATTATAATCCAATAAAAGTGGCTTGTCAAGCGGATTTAACTGACCAAAAGTCATAGTATATCAGAGGCGGATTTGTGCATTCATCCAAAAATATGACCAGAAGTCATTTTTCTTCCTTAAAAGGGTTGACTATCGGTCATATTTGTAATATACTATAGATAACCAATAATTGACCTCTGGTCATAATGTCCGGAGCTGATATAAATATAACAAACAGAAAGGAACGATACTATGCTTAGATTTGGTAAAACGATCGTCAGGTACAGGATACTTATACTGATAATAGGTGTCCTTATGATGATCCCTTGCGCTATCGGTTACATCAACACAAGAGTAAACTACGATATTCTCTCCTACCTTCCCAAGGACCTTACCACCATGAAGGGACAGGATATCCTCAAAGAGGACTTCGGTCAGGGAGGATTCTCCCTTGTCATGGTGGAGGGTATGAGCGATAAGGATGTAAAGGAGACTGCTGATAAAATATCCGGAGTAGACCATGTTTCAAACGTTGTCTGCTACCAGTCCATGACTGACCTGGATATCCCTATGGAGATACTCCCGGCTGATATCCATGATTTCTTCAATAAGGACGATACCACTATGATGGCGGTATTCTTTGACGATACCACCTCCGCTGAGGGAACTCTTGCCGCAGTTGAAGAGATGAGGGATATCACCTCAGAGCAGTGCTTCATCAGCGGAATGTCCGCTATAACACTGGATATGAAGAACCTTGCAAACAGCGAGACTCTGGTATATGCAGTCATCGCAGTAATACTTACCAGCATCGTGCTGGTACTGGCTATGGATTCCTTCCTCATACCTCTGTTCTTCATGCTCAGCATAGGACTTGCGATTGTATGGAACATGGGTACGAACTTCTTCCTCGGCGAGATATCCTTTATAACACAGTCCCTGGCAATGGTGCTCCAGCTTGGCGTTACGATGGATTATTCCATATTCCTCTGGCACAGCTACAAGGAACAGCTTGAGAAGTATCCGCTGGATAAGAATGAAGCTATGGCTCATGCGGTCGCAGCTACGATAACATCCGTTGTAAGCTCCTCGTTCACAACTGTTGCAGGCTTCCTTGCAATGTGCTTCATGAGCTTCACACTGGGCATAGACCTCGGTATCGTAATGGCAAAGGGCGTTGTTTGCGGAGTTATCTCCTGCATAACAGTTCTTCCGGCAATGATACTTCTTTTCAACGGTCCGATACAGCGTACCTCCCACAGGGAGCTTCTTCCTTCCTTCAAGCGCACATCCGGCTTCATAATAAAGCACAGCAGCGCTTTCCTGGTACTGGCTCTTGTACTTCTTATACCGGCGTTTTTCGGTTACAAGCACTATGATGTGTACTATAAGCTGGACAGCACTCTTCCGGAAGATCTTGCAAGCGTTACCGCAAATGCAAAGCTTGAAGAGGATTTCGGCATGAACAGTACACATATACTCATGGCTGATTCGGATATGAAGGCAAAGGATGCTTCAAAGATGCTCAGCGAGATCAGTTCAGTGGACGGAGTACAGTTCGCAATGGGATATAATTCACTGGTCGGCCCGGCTATACCGGATGAAGTGGTGCCGGAAAGGCTCAAGAATGTCCTCAAGAGCGATGACTGGCAGCTCTTCCTCATCGGCTCGGATTACATGGTGGCTTCTGATGAGGTGAACGATCAGGTGAGCGATATAAATAAGATAGTCAAGAAGTATGACGATGATGCAATGCTCATCGGTGAGGCTCCTGCCACAAAGGATCTTATCGATATAACCGACAAGGACTTCAAGGTAGTAAGCATACTCTCCATTGCAGTCATCTTCATTATAATAGCACTTACATTCAAATCAGTTACACTTCCGGTGATACTGGTTTCAGTCATTGAACTGGCAATAATGATAAACCTTGGAATATCATATTATACCGGCACAAAGCTCCCGTTCATCGCCTCTGTGGTAATAGGAACGATACAGCTTGGCGCAACCGTTGACTATGCTATACTTATGACCACAAGATACCGTACAGAGAGGTATTCCGGAAAGGATAAGCGTGAATCCGTAAGCATTGCCCTCAGCACATCTATGAAATCGGTAATAACTTCGGCAATGGGCTTCTTCGCTGCTACTATAGGCGTTGCACTCTATTCTGATATCGGAATGATCTCTTCACTTTGTATGCTTCTTGCAAGAGGTGCTCTGATATCAATGGCGGTAGTAGTTACAGTCCTCCCGTCAATGCTGCTGGTATTAGATAATATTATCTGCAAGACCAGCGCAGGCTTTATAAGAAAAGAAGATGCCGAAAAAAAACATAAGTTTCACATAAGAACAGCCTGAAAGAGAAAACAGTAAAGGAGTAATAACTATGACAAACTATAAAAAGATAATTGCCGGTGCAGCTGCAATAGCAATATCAGCCGGCGCTACAGGTACTATAGCTTATGCCAAGAACAGCGACAAGAGCTCCTCATCAGAAAAGGCTTCTGAGGAAAAGGCAATAAGCTCCTCAGACAGAGCTGCCCTTGACGAGGCAGCCTTCAAGGACGAAACTGTTTATGTGCTCTGCGACAGCAGCTCCTCAGTAAAGGATGTTATCGTAAGTGACTGGCTGAAAAATGCTCCTGCCCTTACTTCTCTTGATGATATATCCGAGCTCAGTGATATCGTCAATGTCAAGGGCGATGAAGCGTATTCAATTTCAAGCAGCGATCTGACATGGAACGCCGGCGGAAATGATATCTACTATAAGGGAACGACTGATAAGAAGCCTCCGGTAGATATTACAATAACCTACTTCCTGGACGGAAATGAGATATCCGCAGACCAGCTCAAGGGCAAGAGCGGTCATGTGACTATCCGCTGGAACTATAAGAACAACCAGAAGACCACAAAGAATATAAACGGCAAAAACAAGGATATATATGTGCCTTTCCTTACAGCCAGCGCAGCAGTTCTTGACAGCAATAAATTCCTCAATGTGGAGGTAACGAACGGAAAGGTGATATCTGACGGCGAAAGACTTATCGTAGTAGGTCTGGCTTTCCCCGGGCTCAGCGAGACTCTCGGTCTGAATGACGCAGAGGGCTTTGAGGATATTATCCCCGAAAGCTTCGAGATATCAGCTGATGTGAAGGATTTCAGCATGGAGACCTCCGTTACAGCCGTTTCCAATGAGGTTTTCACTGAGATTGATCTGGATAAAAACGCCGATATCAGTGAGCTTACAAAGAAGCTCAAGGAGCTCAATGACGGTGCGCTCCAGCTCTGTGACGGTACAGCAAAGCTCTATGACGGCATCAGTCAGCTCGATGAGAAGTCAGGTGCGATGACTGACGGTATAGATAAACTCCTTCAGGGCTCACTTAAACTGAAAAGCGGCGCTTCACAGCTAAGCTCAGGCTCAGCCGCTCTTAAGGACGGCGCAAAAACTCTCTCTGATTCCACAAAGCAGCTTTCGACCGGACTTGGTTCAGCAAAGAACGGTTCTTCTGCACTCTCAGATGGTATTAACGAGGCCGCTTCCGGATCATCGGATCTCAATGACGGTATAGCTCAGGTCACAAGCGGCTCCGCTGCACTTAAAGACGGCCTTGCAGAAGCAAAGACAGGTTCAGATGCATTAGTTGCAGGCTTTGCTCAGGTGGATAACGGCCTCGGTCAGCTGGCTGAAGGCAAAACAAAGCTCTCACAGGGTGTAGGTGCTCTTGCAGATGGCAGCTCACAGCTGAAAAACGGTACTGCTCAGGTGGCTGACGGAGCTTCTGCCATAAATAACGGCGCAGCTGCTCTCAGTTCGTCAGCTCAGCAGATGTCTGACGGCATCTCACAGGTAAAAGCCGGTGCAGATCAGCTTGAAGCAGGTATAGGTGCTGCAAAGGACGGTGCTGATTCGCTTTCGGCCGGAGCACAGCAGCTTGCCTCCGGTGCAGACCAGCTCTCGCAGGGCATTACTACTGCCGGAGATTCTCTTAGCGCAACTATAAATGCCAATAAACAGGCTCTTGCTGCACTTGAAGCCGCCTATGCACAGTCTCCTTCACAGGAGCTTGGCACTGCTGTCGCAACCCTACGCCAGACTATCGCTGCCCAGGAGCAGATAGCTGCTTCCATGACAGATAACGGCGCTCTCGTAAGCGGCGCTGCTGCATTGCAGACCGGTTCCAAGCAGCTTTCCGGCGGTGCAGCTCAGCTTGCGGAAGGCCTTGATTCAGCCAATACAGGCGCAGAGGCTCTGGGACAGGGACTCTCCTCCCTTGATGAAGGCGGAAAGGCTCTCGCTGACGGAGCAGATCAGCTGGCAGACTCAACAGCCCTGCTCTCTCAGGGCGCAAAGAAGACGGCAGACGGGGCTTCTTCGCTTGATGCAGGCATAGATGAATTCTCCAAGGGCAGTACAGCTCTTATCACAGGCCTTGATCCTCTTATTGACGGCCTGAAAAAGCTCTCCGGCGGCACCTCTGATCTGAATAAGGGCCTTGGACAGCTTTCTGCCGGTGCTGTTGACCTGAACAACGGCCTGCTCAAGGTGTCTGATGGTTCGGCAGCTCTCAACAAAGGCTTCGGTCAGCTCAGCTCCGGCGCTTCTCAGCTGGACGGCGGTCTGGAGCAGCTTTACTCCGGCAGCACTCAGCTCTCCGGCGGTGCTGATAAGCTGTATCAGGGTATAGTTACCGTGGACAGCGGAGCTGCTGCTCTTGCAAGCGGTGCAGCCGAGCTCTGGGGCGGCGTGGATACCCTGAACAGCGGAGCAGCCGCTCTGGTGGACGGAGTCGGTCAGCTCAGGAGCGGCGCAAAGGAACTGGATGACGGTATGAATAAGTTCTATAACGACGGCATTTCCGCTCTTACAAGTGCTGCTGAGAAAAAGCTACCCGGCATCGTTGACAGCTTTAAGGCTGCCCGTGATGCTGCCAGAGAGTACAATAACTTCTCCGGTATCTCTGATGATATGGACGGCAGCGTGAAGTTCATATATATGTTTGACGGCATAAAGTGAAAAGCCGCTCAAGTATAAGTGCGATGTTCATATAGATGTATATGTCAATTGCTCGGGGAAAACCTTTCTGAGGAAAGGTTCTTCCCCGAACCTGAAGCATATTCTTAGAGAAGTATATTATTTACTATATCTCCGAGGGAGTATTCCCTCGGAGATTTGCTTTATACGACATATCATTCAAGCCATTTATACTGTCAACGCCATCTGAGATAGCTATGAACCGGACGTCGTATGACGGAAATAGTATCTCCATAAGTCTACCAGTTTCAAGGTGGTCTCTGCCGAGACGGCTCTGGCCTTTGACGATTACTGTGCTAATTAGACCTTTTTCAATATCAGCCAGCATTTTCACATAAGCCGGTCTGTTCTTATTAACTCCGCTGTATCCGTCGTCAATGTAGTATTGGCAATACGAATCATATTTCCATGAATACTATGGTCGTAATGAGGAAGTATACTGTACAGCAAGTATTCTTGAAGAAATATCAAGTTCAATATTAAATGAAGAAAAAAATGCAAACGCAGATATGATATTATCAAATCACAAAAAGTTTAGATATAATGATAATTTAGGTGATAAATTTTATGAACGCCTTGAGAAAATAGCTAAAGAAACAAAAGGATTAGACTATGACAAGGGACAATATTATATTGAAATACGTGATCATAAAGTATACAAGGTTATCTATGCTACATGGATGTATTCAGGATATGCAGGCGTTTATCCTCAGTACAGCGATAAGGCTAAAGCATATAAAAATGTTGTAAAAGAGGCAAGGAAAGAGTTTGAGGAATATATCGAAAATAAATAAGTAAGCTTTCTTACCGATTTGGAAGAAGTCGATACAATACGTCTGATATGGAGGGCGGACGGAAGTTTCAGCCTTCCTGAAATAAAGCTTTCTTACATACTCAGAGATGTATCCCGATTCAATTCACCTGAATTCCAGGCGCTTCTTAGCAATGGTAAGCCGATCCGTTATATCCCTGTGATCTCCGATCCGTCTATGTCCGATTCTGATGGGGACGATCTGACAGACGAAGAAGAGCTGTATTCAAATACAATGATGTTTTGTGCTGATACTGACGGTGACGGATTATCAGACGGCGAAGAAGTAGATCTATGGTTTGATCCGAC
>LVAK01000144.1 GCA_001604035.1 Clostridiales bacterium Firm_05 | reverse complement strand
GTACGTGCATGGGTATTGCTGGTACCGTTTACGATAACAAAGTAATCCGCAAGTATTGTAAGATCAGAGATCTTTATTGCCTGTATATCCTCGCCTCTCTTGGCGTCGAGTGTCTTTATTATAAGTTCAAGTTTTTCCTGCTCGGTCATATTTACCGCCTTTCATCATCTAATCAGTTCGGTGTTCTTGCCGGTTCTGCTCCGTTGAGCACCGCATCAAGAGTCTGTGTCTTTTCATCATAGTTATCAACAACATGATCTGTTATCCACTCAACGATAGCCGTATCACTTCTTGTAAGCGGCTGCTGATATGGTCTGTAATACTTGTTGAGCAGATCGAGTGTCTCCTGGAGGTGAATGGAGAATATGGAGTATTCGCGACCGTCAGGTCCGAAATACGGCTTTGTTCCGTCACTTCCCTCTCCGGGGATCATATCTACCTGGACGCTGTCCATTGAGAGATTTGAAGTGAAATCGATCAGCTTGCTCAGATCCTCGATACTCATATCCGTAGCTATCCACTTATGATCGTAGATCTGTTTCATGTAACTGTAGAGCTTTGTCTTGCCCTCTTCCTTGGAGATATTCAGCATCTTCTGCATAGCAGCTGCCATAAATCTTCTCTGGTTCTGCATACGTCCGATATCACCTTCCAGCCAGCCCTGGCGGTAGCGGATAAACCACTCTGCCTGCACACCGTTCAGTACAACATCACCGGAATCTACTATTGTGACACCGTCATACTGTATAGGTGCATCAAGAGTCATCGGAATGCCGCCTACGCAGTCCACAAGATCAACAATATCAAAGCATGTCGTGGTCACATAAGCATCTATCGGTATGCCGAAGCACTGATATATTGCATTTACAACTCGGTTTATAGGCGGATTTATATTCTGGTCGCCCAACGAATATATGCTGTTGAATTTAGTATTCGGCGAGCTTGTAAAGTCCGGGACTGCCGAATCTCTCGGAATCTGAAGTATCCTCAGCTTTCCTGCAAGGATATCGAACTGACATATCCACATAACATCGGTGTTGAATATGTCCTCATCAAATCCCAGGAAAAGCACTGTATACTGTCCTTCAACAAGCTGCGGCAGATCAAGTCCGTCATCATCCGGTATAACGTTGGTATTTACCTTAGGATCGATATTGGTCTTGTCGATCTCGCCCTCGATCTCAACAAGAGGCTGCCAACGCTTGAAATATGTGATTATCGAAACTCTTTCCTTGACTCCGTTTTTCTTGTACCAGAGTATGGGAAGATTGAGTATCAGCACACATATAAGCACAAGACTGGTCAGGATAGCTACGGTCTTTACAAGGGGATCCTTCCAGCGTGAGCCCTTCTTTCCCTTCTTTACAGGCTTCTCGTCTTCAAACTCTTCATACATCTCGTCCACATACTGTCTGTCATCGTGGATTGCTTCATGCTTTCCCACGTATCTGTGAGGGGGAGCTTCGTGCTTCGGGATATATCCCTCAATCTCCGCTGCATGGCTTCCTGGCACAGCTTCATGCTCAGGAACATAATGTTGTGCTGCCGGCTGCTCTGCTTTTGAAGGATTCACACGCTTCAGCTTCCTGAGCGGCTTGGGTTTGCTCTGAGCCTGCCCCGAGCCTTCTATGATCTCTTCGTTATTGTCCATTTCGTTCATTTGAGTCCTCTTTTCGGGTTAATGCTGTTTTTTCATCTCTCACGAGTCTGGTATAGAAATTATAGCCCTCGGCTGTGCAGACAGGAACAAGTCCGCCCTTTTTCACTACGGATTTTATTGAGAAGGCAAAAGCCTCCAGCATGGCCGCATTAAGGTCTGTATACGACAGCTTTCTCATCCGTTCAACGTCCTTATAATCTCTGTCCGCCGATATGAGATCTCCAAGATATACGATCTCCTCAAGTCTTGACATACCAGCTCTTCCTACAGTGTGGAAACGCACTGCATTGAGTATATCTATATCCTCAACGCTGAATCTGGTCTTTATGAAATAAGCACCGGCAATGGCGTGCCAGAGAGAGCGTGTCTCCAGCTCCTCACGGCATACTGTAAAACCGCTGTTCACCACCAGCTCCTTCTGTTCAGCATCGGGAAGCTCCTTGCATACATCATGGAGCAGTCCGGCAAAGTAGGCCTTGTCCGGATCCTCTCCGTATTTCTCAGCCAGCTTACGGCATTCAGCAGCAACATTCAGCGAATGTACATATCTTTTTGCCGAAAGATTAGCCTTCAGATACTTCTTTTTCTCATCTGGATCGAACTGCAAAACAGAATCACCTCTGTATGAATATAATCCTTTCGATCTTATATATTGTACTACATTTTCGTTGAGATAGCAAGCAAAATTCTTATTTTTTGCAATTTTTTTTCTGATCTCCGTAGAAGATATTATTACAGGAGAGGACTCGCTTATCAGTATGTCCCCGAATCTGCTGAGCTCCGCTGCCTTTTTCTTAAGCAGCTTCATATCGCCCTGATTTCTTGATACTACACAAAGTGTTACCTCACTCAGAATATCGCTGAATCTGTACCAGGTATCGAATGACAGCAGCATATCGCTGCCGACAAGAAGATAGAGCTCGTCATCCGGATGTCTTCTCCGGAAATGTTCAACTGTGTATATCGAATAGCTCACCCTGTCTGAGCTTAGCTCATAGCTGCTGACCTCAAACAGCGGATCGCCCTCTGCGGCCATTCTCAGCATTGCAAGTCTGTCATCACCGGACACGTATTCCGCACTTGAACGATGTGGGGATATCCTTGACGGGACAAGATATATCTTTTCAAGGCCGAACTCCTCAGCAGCCGCCCTTGCAAGGTGAATGTGACCGTTGTGGACGGGATTGAAGCTCCCGCCGAATATTCCTATACGCATTCCGCACCCCCTGATA
>LVAK01000143.1 GCA_001604035.1 Clostridiales bacterium Firm_05 | reverse complement strand
AAGGCGATATCGGAACTGAAGGCGAAATATAACAGGGTATGTGTCAATGCGGCAGGAAGTATTCTTTCAGTCCGTGAGGATATCGAAGAATGCGTCAATTCAGCGTACTATGAGATTTGGAACAAGATACCTCCGGAAAATCCTGACTGCCTGAAAGCGTATCTCTGCCGTATTGTCAGAAATATTGCTGTAAACAAGCTGAGATACAATTATGCGGAAAAAAGGAATACCAAACTTACGGTATCTCTTGATGAGCTTTCGGAGTGTATCCCTGACAGAGATCAGGATGAAATATCAGCAGAAAAGCTTGCCGCAGCCATAAGCAGCTTTTTACGTACACAGGATGAAAGGAACAGGAAGATATTCATAAGAAGATACTGGTACGGAGAGTCGTTGTCTGAAATAGCGGGATTTTTTGAAATGAATGAGAAAACTGTTGCTACCTGCCTTTTCAGGACACGAAAAAAATTAAAAGCTTTTTTGCAGAAAGAGGGTGTCATTAATGAATAATCTGAAATTATTTGAGGCTATCACTATGATAGATGATGATCTTGTTGCGGAAGCTGATGTGAAAGAGGAAACTCAGAATAATATCAGTTCTCTGTATGATGAAGGCAGATGTATTGCCGCAGGAGTAGATGTGTACAGAAAAAACAGGCTATTCCGGGTAGCTGCTGCCGCTGCAGCATTGTTACTGATAGTCGGAGCCGGCTCCGGAGGCATGTATCTTATGAAAGGACATGACAAAGCAAAACAGGATAGTATGAACGAGGAGGTCGTTCCTGCTGTCCCGACAGAAAAGGTGTTGCCTTCAAGTGAACAAGCAACAGAAGAAGCTGAGGAGCCGACCTTTTCAACGGAGAGTACATCACCTGCTGTTACCACAAAAAAAGCAAGACTGAATGATGAAAAGATAACGGTGACGAATACAATAGCCACAACTATTACTGTGAGACAGACTGCTGGTATTGTCACAACAACAACGAAGGCTGGGAAGACTGCTGCTGCAGTAACTACTAAGGCTACTGCTCTGTCGGAAGAGAAGACAACAACGGCTGCTGCTGAGAAAACGACCTTGCCTCCTGTGGACAGAACCGAGGAGACACCGGATATAACACCTGAAGTGCCTGCCTGTAAGCGTATGATGATAAAGGATGATATCAAAAAACTCTCTTCCATAGGGATGAAGCTTACTGTTGCCGATTTTGACAAGTTCATCGGCACTGATATCGGCTCCGGTATTTATATTATGAAGTATGAGATAGAAGATATAGACGATGAATACCTGTTGGTGGGAAGTGACGGACTAAGTCAGGAACCTATATATGTGAAACTCAGGAGATATGACGGAACAGAGATCGATATCCGTACAGAGGAGTTCCGGAAAATGATCGGAGCTGCTGAGGAGAAAACAGAAGCTGCTCTTCCGGAAACTGAAAGCCGGCGCAGGATCACTCTGGATGATCTTAAGCAGCTTTACGCAAGGAGGAGCGAACTGAATATCGCTGATTTTGAGTATTATATAGGTGTTGACATTGGTTCAGGCATTTGCGTGATGAAGTATGAGATTGCAGATATAGACGATAAATACCTGCTGGTGGGAAGTGACGGACTAAGCCAGAGGCCTATATATGTAAGGCTGAGATGTTCTGACAGGACAAGTATCGATATAAGCTCTGAGGAGTTCATTAAAGCGGTCGAAGCTGCTGAAGGATGATAGATCATAGAAGGAAAACAATATAAAATGAAAGCCGTTCCACCGGAGCAATTCCGGCAGAACGGCTTTGTTTATGGATGTTTTCTTTCAGCGAGTCACCGTTTGATCGCTTTTGTGATCGGCTGCTTTTTCAGCCTTCATTCTTTGCTGCTCTTCTGATTCAGCCTGCTTTTGGAGCTGAGCATGATTTTCGGCAGATATACGTTCATCTTCGCTGTATTCGCTGATAAGTGCGTTGAGGCGGCTGAGCTGCTTTTTCACATCTATCAGCTGGTCGTCAGTAAACTTTGAACCATGGATGTTTATCATAGCTTCAAGGAGCTGTGCCTCATACCTGAGATCATCAAATTCCATTGTGCTGTAGATATCATCAGGTGTCTTGAAGTCCTGATCAGCATAGAATACAGTATAACCCTTGAACTGAGTTCCAGCCATGATGATGATATCATCCAGATACTCATTCTTTTTGATAGTTGTGGGGAAGAACACGGAAGTTGTCTTCTGAAAAGCTTTATATTCCGGAACAGATATCTCTGCGGTAGGTTCAAACGGCATTGAGGATACAGTTTGCAATGTGAGGAACATATCAAGCTTTTTGTCGTCAGTCAGAATTTTATCCGCATTGGACTTGGCAAATGGTTCGATCCTGAATATGTTATCGTTTATCACCCATGTGTTGGTATCGCTGAAGAGCTGCGCTCTTTCAAATGCTGAACCGGAGCTGCTCGGGAAAGCATCGTTGTTGTTGAAGTTTACGGAGCACTTCCAGTCATTTTCCGGTATGATAAAGCTGTTATCCAGTATATCGTCAACATAGCAGTCCGTGTGGATATCGTAGTAATAGCAGCCGTTTTCCTTCGCATCATTGTGATAGTAGAGCGTATCAAAGTTTATCGTACAGATATCATCGCCGCTTTTGTATAATATTGTTCCTGAGAAATCGGCAGCTGTTACGACAGCACCGTTTTCGTCAATAAAGCTATTGCCGTCAGCCGTGAACAGTTCTGAAACTGCTGCCATACCGGCTATAGAGCTTACATTCTTTATCTGCTTGTTTGTAAGCTGCTCGATCTCCTTATCGCTGAAATCAGCCTTTGAACTTGCTGCTGCAACTATAGATGATTCTGAATATTCACCTTTATACTCAACTGCGTAGATCTGGTTTGTCCAGACGTCATCAACAGTTCTGATGTACAGTCTGACGTTCATATCTTTTTTGCTGCTGCTTTCAAAGGGACAGCTGTAAAAAGGAGTTATGAGAACGTCGTTGGATATATATTCATCAAGGGGCATATCCAGTACTGTATAGCTGCCGTTTTCGGTTTCAGATTTTATCTCGGAGATAAGCTCACGGTATACCTTTTTATCCTGCTTGTGCATCAGTTTGTTTTTTAGATTTGACATCATGATCGTCTTCGGGAGCACCCCTGCCACAAGGAGCAGTGCTGCGGCAGCGGATACCCATTTGAGGACCGGTAAGCGTCTGCGTTTACCGGTGATATTTTCAAGTTCATTAACGGTGAGCTCGCTGTCGGAAAAATCCTCGCTTTTATCAGGAAAAGCCCTTGCGGCGATCTTATCGAAGCAATCTACATTTGCAGAAAGACCGTTCATTTTTTCTTTGAGCATTTTCTCAAATTCCTGATTTTCGATCAGATCATTCTTTTTCACTGGTAACACCTGCCTTTTCCTGTAGAATGGCGATAGCTCGCTTGTATCTTGATTTTATCGTGGTTTCAGGAGCTTTCATTATTTTAGCGATCTCCTTGAATGTGAGTTCTGCACAGCATTTGAGAACAACTATCTGTCGCTGTTTATCGTTCAGATATCTGAGCAGCTGATTTATATAAATACTGTCCTCGACAGTCTGTTCAGTTTCGCCGTAGCTCTGGATGATATCATCCGTGATCTCTCTTTTGTATCTGCGGCGAAGCTCTAATGCAACGTTGCGGGCGATGGTGAGAATGAATCCTTTGCCGTCTCCTTTTGTATGTGAGAATTTTTTCACCTGTGACAGCCTGACGAAGGTCTCTGTAACACAGTCCTCGGAAAGGTGATAGTCGGCGGTGATACTGAATGCAATGGCAAATACATTATCCTTGAACATCTCGTAAAGTCTGCACAGACTTTCTTTTGAGGTGCTGCATTCTATTATAAGCTGATTTACCTCTCCGATCGTTCCGGAAGCCCGGCTGTTCTGAGAAAATGTAGCAAAAATGATACTGTCACCTCCGGCTGAAAAATTAGTATCGGCAGTCATGATCTCACTCCCTTATGATATCGATTTCGACATCTTGATATTTGTCCTGAATGGGACATTATGAAAGCTTTCACTAATAAGTGACTTTCAGGGAGCAAAAAGACGAAGTTTCATGAAATTATTTCTATTTTTTTGTTAGCAAGAAAAAACTGATGGTAAATGCCTTTTTACAGGCGAACTATCATTAACCATTGTTAACATGATCTTAGCTGAACACATTATCATTGCTTATTATACCACTTTTTTTGAATTATTTCAAGAAATATGGCTGAGACTATTGACAAGAACGGATAAATGTGCTATATTAAACATATGAACAGTTATTCATTTGAAAGGGGGCGATCTTATGGAGAGATCTTTCAGTATAAATAATCTTGATTGTGCCAACTGCGGCGCTAAAATTGAAAAAGCTATAAGCCGTATCGACGGAGTTGAATCTGCTGTTCTTAATTTTCCGATGAAGAAGCTGAAGATCCACGGCAAATTCGGCGAAGAGATACTGGATCTCATTTATAAGGCAGCAAGGAAGATAGAACCGGATGTGGAATTCATTCCGATGACAGAGCATGATCATGCACATGAACATCACCACGATCATTGCTGCGAACACGAGAATGAGCATGACCATCATCACGATCATTACTGCGAGCACTACCATGAACATGAGCATCATCATGATCACCCTGATATCCGTGGACAGGAGTTTATGATCGAGAATCTTGAATGTGCTCATTGCGGTGGAAAGATCGAGGAGGCACTGAATAAGCTTGAGGGGATAGAATCGGCAGTTCTGAATTTCCCGATGAAAAAGTTCATTGTAAAAGGAAATGTGGATGACGAGCTTCTTGCAAGGATGAATGAAGTGGCTGGAAGCATAGAAGCAGGTGTAGTTATAAGAGCGGCTGCTGAAAGAAGTCACTCACATGAACACGAGCATGAACATGAGGAGAGCCTGTCACATGAGATCATACCTATAATAATAGGTATAGCTCTGCTTGCTGCGGCAGGCAGACTGCTGGATGTGAAGCCGGTAAGTATCATTCTTTATGCGGCAGCCTACCTTATACTGGGCTTTGGAGTTCTCAAAGCTACGGCAAAAAATGTCCGCAGCAGGAACTTTTTCGATGAAAATACACTTATGACAGTTGCAACGATAGGAGCATTTGCCCTTGGTGAATACAGTGAGGCTGTTGGAGTTATGCTGTTCTTCCGGATAGGGGAGATGTTTGAGCACTTTGCAGTCGCAAAAAGCAGAAAGGCTATCACTGATGTTGCAGGACTAAAGGTCGAAGAGGCAGATGTTCTTATAGACGGTGAGTTCAGGCGTGTATCCTCAGAAAATATAAAGGCAGGGGATATCCTCCGTATAAAAGCCGGAGAGCGTATAGCGGCAGACGGTATCATAGAGTCGGGTGAGTCAAGGATAGATACATCTGCGGTAAACGGCGAGCCGGTGCCGGTGTCTGTAAGGCAAGGTGATGCTGTAATGTCGGGCTGTATCAACCTTTCCGATACATTTACCCTTCGCTGTACGGCTGCTGCTGATGATTCTATGATGGCTAAGATAGCAAGAGCTGTAGAAGACGCTTCTGCCGGAAAGCCTAAAATAGACCGCTTCATCACAAGGTTCGCAAGGATATATACTCCGATAGTTATTTCTGTCGCAGCTCTTACTGCGGTGATACCTTCCATTATAACAGGGGACTGGAGCAAGTGGGTATATGCTGCGCTGACATTCCTTGTTATAAGCTGTCCCTGTGCTTTGGTACTCAGTGTTCCGCTGGCGTATTTCTCCGGAATAGGCGCAGCGTCAAAGCTGGGCATACTCTTTAAAGGAGGAGATTCTGTTGAAGCTCTCGGAAAAGTGAAGGCAATAGCCTTTGACAAGACCGGTACCCTCACAAACGGAAGCTTCACTGTCACTGATATCCGTACTTTCGGCGGTATCACCGAAAACGAGCTTCTGAGTATATGCGGAAGCTGTGAGCAGTCCTCAACTCATCCTGTAGCTGAGAGCATAACTGCCTGCTGCCGTGAAAGAGGAATATCACTTGATGGACCGGAAAAAATCAGTGAGCTTGCCGGCAGGGGAGTTTCCGCTGTTATGAACGGAAGAGAGATACTCTGCGGCAACGAGAGACTTATGACTGAGAATAATATAGCTTTGCCGGAATCTGATGAGATAGCCGGAAGTGTTGTGTTCGTTGCTGAGGACGGCTGTATCAAGGGGAAGATAGTAGTATCAGATACCATAAAGAAAACATCTGCCGGAGCTATGGCTGCCCTTAAGAAAATGGGCATTCATACGGCAATGCTAACCGGAGATAAGGCGGAAAACGCTGATTCTGTGGGAAAGGCTCTCGGTGTGGAGACTGTCCGAGGTGAGCTGCTGCCTGACGGAAAGCTGGAGGAGATTAACAGAATGCGTGAAAAGTGCGGTGCAGTAATGTTTGTGGGTGACGGTATCAATGACGGACCTGTTCTTGCAGGAGCAGATGTGGGCGGAGCTATGCAGTCCGGAGCTGACCTTGCTCTTGAAGCTGCTGATGCGGTGTTCATGAACTCTGAGCCGGAAGCTGTGGTCAAGGCAAAGCGTATCGCAGACAAGGCGCTGCGGATATCCTATGAGAATATCGGATTTGCCCTTGCTGTAAAGCTGGCGGTGCTGGTGCTGGGGCTGATAGGCCTGCCGAGTATGTGGTTCGCTGTTTTTGCAGACTCCGGTACGGCAATGCTGCTGATACTCAATTCCATAAGAGTGCTCAATACAAAGAAATATTGAC
>LVAK01000142.1 GCA_001604035.1 Clostridiales bacterium Firm_05 | reverse complement strand
AGGCCCGGAGGCAGGCCCGGAGGCAGGCCCGGAGGCAGGCCCGGAGGCAGGCCCGGGAGGCAGGCCCGGAGGCAGGCCCGGAGGCAGGCCCGGAGGCAGGCCCGGAGGCAGGCCCGAAAAACAGCTTTATTTGATAGTAAAAACGGATATGCTGTTTTTTGGCCGTTTTTGGGCCCATTTAGCCCGGTCAGGCCTCCGGACGGGTAAATATACGTCCGGACGGCCGGAAGCATGCCTGACCGTTTCCGCCATCATGCGCGGGCTGATTTTACCCGGTTTTTTGTGCAATTTGCACAAAAATTATTGTTTTTTCCTGTCATATCCTACAAAAAATAACAGCTTTATTTGTTAATTTGCAAGGCCGTTTTGTTAATGCGTTGAAAATAAAGGGTTTGCGGCCATACCAGATCTGACAAATTTACCATTTTATACATTTTGGGTAATATAAAAAGTTGTTGACATATCAAAAAAACCTGTTATAATGGCCTTGACAGTTGAAACCGCACGACCGACCCGGCCGACCCGGGCAAGCCCGGAAGCCGCGAACCTTGAAAACGGAATAACAACGACGGGAACCATAGGAAGCCCGGCGGGCTGAGAGTCGGCCTGCATTATCGGGAACCTTGACAAAGTAACATACAGCACCTATGCAGGTGCGGCCCGGAAAGCTTCCCGGGCTGGCTGAGATATGGCCTCATGTTTTCCTATGAACGACGTCGATAAAAACCTGCTTTTTTCCTCCGCCTGTCATGTGAGAGCATGACAGGCGTCTTGAAAGCATGAAACCGTGTTTTCAAGACGCCTGTCAAGGCGAATATATGAAAAGGTGGATAAAGACTATGAAACATTCTGTGCAGTCTATCAAAAAAGCATTGGACAACCTGCGGGAGGCTATGGACGAGTACCGGGCTTTATCCTTTGTAGATTTGCGCCTGCATATCTCAAAAGGGAACCGAAAAATCGGTATGGTTCACAACTTCAGCATGGCGCCGGGTATCACCTGCGCCAACTGTTCCGGGTGCCTGGCATATTGCTACGACATCAAGGCAGTGCTGCAGTATAAGAACGTCGTCAAGGCGCGGGCCGAAAACACTGTATTAATGCAGCTGTATCGGGGCGCGACATTCGACGCCATAGACAAGTATATATCCGCTCAGAAGGCGCATAAATACTTCCGCTGGCACGTATCCGGCGACATCCTGGACGTCGATTACTTCGACAGTATGGTCCGGATCGCTCGGAATCACCCGGACTGGATCTTCTGGACCTATACGAAGAACTACCGGGCAGTCAATGCATGGTTGGATGCCAACACAAAAGACGCCCTACCTGCCAACCTGTCCGTCATGTTCTCAGTATGGAACGGAATGCCCTGCCCGAATCCGCACGACATGCCGACGTTCACCTGCATACAGGAAGGCATGACGCCCGCTCCGGACCTGTGGAAGTGCCCGGGCAATTGTGACGCCTGCCTCCGCTCCGGCCATGGGTGCCCGTTCCGGGAATCCAGCTATGTCCACGAGCATTGATAGGCCGGCCGGACTCGCTCCGGCCGCTCCTGCTCCGGGCCCGCTCCGGCGGACCTGGACCAGGGGCGAGACCCCTAATCAAAAAATGAGGAGGAAAAAAACATGGGTAACAGTGATGTAATTGTCCGCGACATTGAGGAGCTCCAGGAGCTCAAGCGCATGCGCGACGAGATCGACGCCGCGATTGAGGCGGCCTCCGACAAGGTAAAAGCGGACCTCGGGACCACTGAGACCGGCACCTTCGGGCCCTACAAGGTCACCTGGAAGGAAGTCACCAGCACGCGGCTGGACACGGTCGCGCTCCGGAAGACCATGCCGGCGGATGTGCTCGCTCCGTTCATGCGGACCAGCACGTCCCGGCCCCTGAAGATCACCTGACCAGCCCAGGACCGGCCCGCTCCGGCGGGCCTCCTGTCCTGCGCCCGCTCCGGCGGACGTAGGACAGGGGCAAGGCCCCTAAAAAAGCAGGGAGGTATACAGTCATGAGTACCGCTGAAGCGATTCGTAACTATGAATTCGTAGACCAGAGGCACGGGTACAACATCTACCGCGCCATCATCGACGGAAAAGGCCGCTGGCGGGCCGTGAAGGTGGACGGAAGGACCGGCCGGGAGATCGGCGAGCCGTTCCGGATCAGCTACGACCAGGCCCTGGGGCTCGCTCCGATAGACGAGGCGCAGGCGCTCAGCATGTACCTGGGGAGGCTGCTGCTGCCCCGGTACAGTCACGCGTGACATTGACAGACGGGACCCGCTCCAGGCGGATCCCGTAGTCAGTGCCAAGCACTGAAGAAGGAGGAAAAGAGAATGTCACAGACATACACAAGCGCAGGAACGTCGGTCAACTCCCGGCGCCTGCCGGCCGTGTACAGGAAGTTCCCGGCCCGCTTCGGAGGAATCCTGCTGGACTATGGATGCGGTAAGTACATCGACCACATCCGGAACGTTGTGGAGGTGGCCGCCAAGATGAGCTATCTCCCGTACGACCCCTACAACCAGCCGGACGATACGAACGAGGCCACGCTTCAGGCTGTGAGCTGGGCCATGCAGAACCGCGTCCCGGTGGACGTCGTCTGCAGTAACGTACTGAACGTCATCGACGACGACCAGACGATCCGCCGGATCGCTCTCGAGATATCCAGCGTCGTTCGGCAGACAGGCGGTACGGCCTACATCACAGTCTACGAAGGCGACTGCTCCGGAGTTGGCCGGCAGACCGGTCCGGATCAGTACCAGCGGAATCAACCGCTCGAGTACTACACCCGGTTCTTCGACTGCGGATCAATCCAGCACGGCATGATCGTAATCAAATGACATTGACAGACGGCGCCCGGACCCGCTCCGGACGTCGTAGTCAGTGCCATGAGCACTGAAGAAAGAGAGGGAAAAAAGCAATGACAGTAAAGGAGTTTATCCGGATGGACATCGACATCGACGTCTACGACGACGTCTGCGAGGAGCTCGGCATCGCATTCTGCGGACCGCTCGAGCTCACGGGTGAAGGCCGGAAGAAATTCGCCGAGGTTCTGGACTATGAAGTCGAGATCTACAGCGAAAACGCGGTCGTAAAAGTTGATGCACCAGAGGACAAGACGTGGAAGCGCAAGCTCCGGAAGGCGAAGGAATTCTTTGAGGCCGCCGCTGGATACTGTGCATGCTCGGACTACGACAAGTGGTTCAAGGCAAGCTGACTTCGGCAGACGGTGCCCGGATCCCGGGCATCGTAGCCGGCGCCAGACGCCGGAGAAAGCAGGTGAACGAATTGCTGCCCATCATCTTCATTAACTGCCAGAAGGAACCCTTTGTGGATGATATCATCGGCGGACTCAAACAGTACGAGACCCGGACCCGGAACACTCTCGGCCGGTTCCTCGGCGAGCCCATCCTGATCGCGGAGACCGGCAACGGTCGCCCGGTCGTGAAGTGCTACGCCGTGATCGACGAGATCGTCGAGGTCCGCGATCGCGAGACCTGGGAAGAGTACCTCTGGGCCACATGGGTGCCCTGCGGATCGTCCTATGACTGGCAGCCGGACACGAAAGTGAAATGGCTGTACCACCTGAAGGACGTCATTCCCTGCACTCCGTTCGTGCCTCCGGAAGGCCGGAGACATGGCCGGGTGTGGATGGAGTACTGCGGACAGTAAGACGACGGCCCGGCCGGGAGGCCTCGTATCCCGGCAGAAAGGACACTGCTGTGATTGACACAGTCAAGCCGATCCTTACGTACGACTCGTCTGAGATGTACGGGATCCCGAAGATGTCGCTAACGGAGGAGATGAACCTCCCAGCGGCAAAGAGGCAGACCTTATCGAACAAGGTCGAAATGATCAGCAAGTACAGTCTTGCGCATCAAGCGCTGGATCAAATCCGCTCCCGCGCGCGCCAGATCCCACTGATCGACGACCAGGAGCACGCGGACGCTGTGCAGGGAATGTACGACCTGTTCATGCAGGCCTACGACCTGCTCTGGAAGGCCGCTACCCACGGCATGCACTGACTTCGACAGACGGGGCCCGCTCGTGCGGACCTCGTAGTCGGTGCCAGAAAATAGGTATTGACCTATCCTTGAAATTGTGATAGGATAGGTTGAGACAGGTAGGCACCTACGAGGAAAGGAGTGAGTTCTGTGAAGCTCAAGCATTGGCAGGGATACGGTTCCGTGGACGCACGCCGGGTGAAGGACCCGCGCGTCACGCTTCACGTGAAGGTATCCGGGAACCACGAGTGGGGCCTCCGCCGGGACGACCTATACGACGTCTATAACTGGCTCGTAAAGCGCTTTGACCGGGACGTTCAGCCCTACGACCTGTGGATCCGCGACGACCCCGTGATGTGGGTAATCGAAGGCGAATACACGGACCCGTTCACCGGGATCACCGTGGACACGTGCGACTACTACTTCAACTATCAGTGAGGAAGGTGTGAAAGCATGACTGATTACCAGAGGCGGAAAGCGGTCCTCATTGAGGCGGCCAGAGAATTCAAGGCGTACCTCAATGCCGCATCTGAAGAGGCCGTGATCAACGAGCGCCAGCGTGGTGTGGAGCACTTCACCCGGCTGGGCAAACGATACGGCCTGCTCAGGAAGTTCCGGGAGATGGGCATTATCTGACTTCGACAGACGGGCGACTCACCGGGTCGCTCGTAGTCGGTGCCAGACACCGAAGGAAAAAGGAGGTAATCAGCTTGACGATCTATGATTGGATCACAAAGCACCCGGACGACCATCTCCGGATCATTCAGTACACACCCGCTCCGGACGTGCTGGACGACCATGGAAATCTGGTCTGTGGAGGTGAAGGAACCTGCGTGACGGTCTTCGACAGTACAACAGGGGAAGGAGATCTCGCCCCGGACCTGTTGCTGAAGGAGATAATCAACTCCGTTGACGACATCGAACCCGACGAGACCGGCGCGTACGAACTCGAGTACATGCCGGACGAGTACTATGCAATGTTCTGAGAGGAGTGGAAGCATGAGAACCTTTACACACAACAACAAGGGTGACACCATCCTTGACCGGGACGGAGACCGGATCCTGTTCACGTTCATCGGGAACACGTTCACCATGGAGGAACAGGACCACATGGAGTTTCCCGTACCGCAGGACGACCTGTTTGAGATGCTCGGAGACTACTTCGACGCTGGCAAACACGCGGACATCTTCGATGAGCTGACGATCCCGGGGCAGGATGCCCTGTGGGACGCACTATTCTGGATGAACGAGCGGAACATCAAACTGTAACAGTAACATCTGACATTGACACACGGGACCTCCGCCGGAGATCCCGTAGTCAGCGCCAGACGCTGAAGAAAGCGAGGGAAAAACATGGACAAGAGGACTTTCACAGTCACCTTGGAACTCGAGGCTACCAGCGAGGAGCAGATCCTCGAAACGTACGGCCTCGGAAGGATCATCGACGCCAGGTACTGCGAGGCATTCGAGATCGTAGACCCCGCAAAGCGGCACCGGCAGGTCCGGATCCGTCGGGGCAAACTGTTCGGATGCGACCAGTTCATCCTGGAAAGCAAATGGTCCGACGAAGGTGACGACGACTGGGGTATCGAGGTCGCGTATGAGATCGGTGAAAACGACCAGATCAACTACCATATCCTTGACAAGATCAGGGATTACAGGCGGAACTGGGGAATCACCATCGAGATCGTCTGATCCTGGCACACGGGCGCCGGGCTCCGGCGCTCGTAGCCAGCACCAGGTGCTGGAGAAGGAGGAAATAACATGGATGGAATCACATACAGAACCGCTCAGCATTGCTCGCGGTTCCAGGTCCGTATGGATGACACGATCTTCGGGCATCCCTGGTACCTGAAGTACGTCCGGGAAGGCAGGTATGAGTGGACCGCTTCGTCCCTGTGGGGAAAGGACTTCTCGCTCGCCACTGCCCAGGCACACATCCGTGCTCTGGAAGCCGGCAGTGATAAGGACTGGCCTGCTTATCACGACCACTGGAAGAACTATTTCATCGAGATAGGCGTCATAAAGGAGGCAAACGCATGAGCACGACCCTTGTTTCCACACCGGGAGGCCGGGTATTCCGGCTGTATTCTGCCCTGGCAGACCGTCCGCACCTGCTGATCGCGGGTGCGACGGGATCCGGGAAAAGCGTAACCGTCAACGGGATCATCTACTCTCTTCTGGCCACCAAGCTGCCGTCTGAGTGCGGTTTTGTGCTGCTGGATCCCAAGAAGGTAGAGCTGGTCCAGTACAAGAAGCTGCCTCACACCGTCCGGTATGCATGCGAGCCCGGCGACATGATCGACGCGCTGTACTATGCCCTGGACGAGACTGAGCGCAGGTTCACCGAGATGCAGCGTGCCGGCGTCCGGGAATATTCCGGCCGGGACCTGTATGTCATCGTCGACGAGCTCGCTGACCTGATGGTATCACAGAAGAACCAGGCCCTGCCTCCGCTGCAGCGCCTGGCACAGATCGGCCGGGCCGCGAAGGTCCACGTCATTGCCTGCACGCAGAACGTCATGGCAGTCACCATACCCACCGTTCTGAAGTGCAATTTCCCGACGATTCTGGGCCTCAGGACCGCTACGGCATCCCAGTCCCGGTATCTTATCGCTGCCACTGGCTGCGAGGCCCTTCCTGACCCCAAAAAAGCCGGAAGAGGCATGGGTTATCTCCGGGACGGTGCCGATCTGCACCGGTATGAGCTGTACATGTACCCCGACGACGAGATCAACCGTCTGATCAACTACTGGACCGACCTTTCCGCATACCGGAAGGCTGTGTGAGAGGAGGAAAAGCATGAAGCTGAACATCAAAAGCGAGGTCACGATTCCTGGTATCGGAACGTGCACGCACGAGCACACCCAGGATTTCGGCGACAGCAGCAACGTGTTCGGCCGTGTATATGACTATCGTCAGTACATGAAGGAAACCTTCCCGGGATGTAAGTACCGGCTGTTATCCGCAAAGGAGGTGAGGTAATTGACTTTATCCCGGGATCCGCTGTACAATAAGTCACCACCTATACCTCAAGGAGGATCCACCATGCCCAAGAGTTCTACCATTGCCCAGCGGAAGTACGACTCCGCACACTGCAGGTTTTACCATCTGAAGCTCAACATCAACACGGATGCGGACGTGATCGCGAAGCTCGACTCCGTCCCGTCCAAGCAAGACTACCTACGGCAGCTGGTCAGGAAGGACCTGGCTGCCACCGACAACAAGGAGGATTAAAGCTATGAAGAAGACTCTGTATACCGCCCTGATCAATGCCGATGACGGCATCCACATCGTCCGGAAGAACGTGTCCGACGACCATGGTGCATTCGAGGACTTCGAGTATGCCATGCAGGACAAGGCTGCTGACCTTTCCGGCGATCTGTTCGGCCCGTACTGCCAGGCGGACGTCGTCGAGGACGTCACCCTGGATTAACTGCCACGGGTTCCCTCTTTCTTGCCCGCTCCGGATCCTCCGGGGCGGGTCTTTTTTTATGCCTTCAGATCCTGCATATTCGCTCCGATTATGCATAAAACCAGCTGTATATTATGCATTTTTCGCCCGTTTTATACATCACTTTATGCAAAATCGTACATATAGTGCCTCGCCTGATGATGCACTACTACATATCGCGTACCAACTATTCGTTAAACTATTGTTATGCGAATAGTTGAGCTCTACAGCCGAGTAAGACCAGAGAGCAACCTGTCACGTCGTTAAGGTAATATATATATCTTAACGTACAATGAATATATATATCCTGTCGTCTGGAATAATAAAACAGGCACGGATCCGCTCCGTGCCTGCTCGTGTCATTCCTCGTCCGGTATATCCTCCAGGTACCTGCCCTTGAGCTCGTCGTCGCTCTTCGCCTGGTATGGTGCGTTCGGCGTGACGACCACGTCCGTCTGGTCCTTGTACGCATGGTTGTTCTTCAGCAGGAATATCGCTGCTACCGGATTGATCTTCCCGTCGGCCATAGTTTGGCTCAATAACTGGTTCATAATGCTATAGGCTTTTTTTATAGCGTAACGTGATCGCTCTGGTAGGTTCGACTCCACACCTTCCTTCCACCGCCATAGCTGCATCCTGTTTGTATTGAACGCCAGGGCCAGAGACTCGACTGTAGGTTTCATGTCGTGTTCGATCGTGTACTGCAGGTATTCACGCACGCGCCGCTCGACCTGTTCAGGGTCGTACATGTCAACATCGCCCATGCTTGACAGGTTCATTGCGTCCGTGATCATTCGTGACATATCGCCCTTCTCATAGTGAGGCTGATAGTTTTCGCTCCGTTGAGGCCTGCGCTGTTTCTTCTTGACGATATCCGTGACCTGATCCTCGCTCAGTCCGGTACCGTCATCAGACGTCTTCGTCTTCGTGTTCATACTCAGGTCGCCTCCCTTTCCCCTTGATCTGGATAGTGACGTTCAAATCGATCGTACCTTTGCCTGCCAAACCGACGAGGCGAGACAGGTCGAACGGCACCTCCGACTTAGCCTTCTCGATCTGCACGCGATAGTCCGCGTTTTGCTGGGCGATTCGCTCAGACAGTCTATCGAATGACCGTTGTGCCTTACCCAGCTCATCACGGGCCTGTTTGGCCGCGTTTTGTGCGGATTGCCCGGACTTGATTGCATCCATGGCAACCTGGTGCCAGTACACGAGCGGGTCATACCCGTTCGGGGTGTTCGCCATGATGTTATTTACCTTCTGCTGGATGTTCTGTTCGTCCGGGTCTATTGCTGTGTACGTGCTGACACCGTTCATGACGACAGTTTTTTTCTCGTCCTGTTTCTCTTCCTGTTTCTTGTTATGATCGTTCATTCCTGGATCCTCCTGTTCATGATTTCGTTCCATTCCTTCCCGGCGTACTCTCGGACGGGGCGGAAGTGTTTCCAGTACTTCAATCCGGCGTAGTGGGTGATGATCTCGTGCTCAGGTTCGCCGGTGATGTGACTGAAAGGTGTGTAGTTATAGTCCGGAGGCAGTGCGAGGATGTGATGTGCGCAGACCTTATTGAAGGCATCCTGTTCCGGGCAGCCGAGGCGTGAGGTGTTGAGCATCTTCATGACCTCGAGATCCTTCTCGTCATTCCGGATCTTTTCGAGGTTCATCATGATGACACCGAAGTTACAGTACACCGGATCCTCGGACGTCTTCTGCCTGCATGGTTCAGGCACACCGGCGAAGTAGTAATCCGTGAGGTCCAGATCCCACAGCTGCCCGATGTCCTCGTTCACGATGATATCGATGTCCAGGGACAGTGCGCGGGTGTACTGTGGGAACATGCTCGGGAATGCGGCGCGCATCATGCACATATAGGACCAGACGTTATTGTAATTCGGGCCGTCTGCCGGGAAGATTTCCTGGTTCTTCACGTTGATGTTCTCGATAATGTCCGGGATCTCATATGGGAAGACGTCATCCTCCGTGAGGAAGTAGATCTTATCGACCTGGGTGTGGGATAGCAGTGACTTTGCCGATGTGAGCATGTTCAGATAGGTGTTGTACGTCCCGCAGTAGATGACGACGCGCGGTCCCGTGTACTTACCTGCCTGTACCGGCTGCGGATCGTGGTCCGTGTCGACGTCCAGATCGTTTAGCCATGCCTGGACCTTTTCCAGCCCGTCAAATGGTGGTTCCGCCTCGATCGAATTGTAGTTGTACAGGTTCTGTACCGTGCCGAGCATCTTATTGATGCAGTTATCCATGATCACCTCGAGGTTGGAAGGATTCATCTGCCAGAATGCCTCGCAGTTTTCCTCATAGTACCTCGTGAATGAGATCGTGAGCGGACGCAGTGCCCGGATCGCTGGTTTCGTGTTGAGCATGTAGTACATGTCGAACACTGTCTCGGCGACCATGTCCTTGTACGCATTCTGCAGGCCCCGTGACCTGTACTCGTTCGTGAGATATACGTCACGCCAGTACATTGCATTGATACGTTCGTTGACGGTGTGCGGATTCGTGGTGTAGCTGTCCTTTCGCAGGGTCTTGACGTACGGGATGAAGCCGACTGTCAGCTGCAGCACCCGGAAGGGCGGGATCACCGTGAGCGCCAGGTGGTTGAACGCATTCTCATACTCGTACGGCAGGTTGGTATTGAACTGGATGTTGTGCTCGTACAGTGCGGACCGGCGGTACATTTTCCCGAAGGTGTACTGGAAGTTCTCACTCAGGCAGTTCAGGAACACACCCTTGATGTCCTGCTTTGTGGCGCGCACACGTTCCTCCCGGTATGACTTCATCCAGATGATGTCGGCGTCGTCTGTCGGGAGTACCTGCATGATCGCACACAGTGACGCGACGTCCGAGAACATGTCGTCAAAGTCACAGAACATCACCCAGTCTGCGGTTGCTATCTTCAGGCCGGCATTCCGTGCGGCTGCAGGTCCTGCGTGGTCGATCGAGACGACCTTGATCTGATAAGGATACCCGTTCATCAGCTGGCCCCAGGCGAAACCGTCTTCTTTTCCGTCCTGTACCAGGATCACCCGGATGGAAGAGAAGTCCACTGTGCGCTGCATGGCCAGCATGTCAAAAAACTTTTTTCCAACGTTCCATGGTTCATTGTAATGCGTGACGATGATGTCAAGTATCGGCATTACTGTCTGCACTCTCCTTTCTGTCGAGTAGTCCTATCTCCTCCATGACGAGACGGTTTGCGCGGCGGATGACAATCCAGATCACCCGGGTAGGTACATTGTGCTTCAGGCTGTAATCCTCCACAGCATACAGGTCATCACCCCACCTGGACGTGAAGTACATCTGCAGGATATCCTGGTCTGTTTTTACAAACTCATCTGTGAAAATCCGGTTACAGATATCGTAGATCTTCCTGTCTGAATCGCTCATGTTTTTCATGTTAAACACGATCGGAACAACATTTGTACCGGCATCATCGAACTTGCGTTTCAGAGCGAAGAACGTCCGCCACATGTGCTGTGCTGTGGATCTCCACCACTCAATGCTTTTCATTCTCACCACCCCCGAGATCGTCCTCCGTGTACACATGGCTGCCGACATGTCCGCACTTCACTCGGCTGTCACACCAGATGTAATATCCCAGCTGACGTACACGGTAGCAGAAGGATATATCCTCACCAGTCCATGCGTATGGTGCGAACGCGGGACCGTACTTATCCCACACAGCCTTCAGCAGTGGTACAGATGTCAACACGCATCCGAATCCGCATCCATCTACCAGGAAGAGACTGTCCCGCGGGTACTCGTTACATTCCTTGATCTTTTTTACCATGTGCCCACACTCCAGCGCTGGTGGTTTGATCTCACTGAATAGGACTGGCTCGGTAGGTATCGACCGCTTCACATACAGGCCTGATACCATGTGTGACTTTGTTTTCTCAACGTCATGCAGCAGCTGGGTAATAGCGTCACGCGGTATGACCATGTCACTGTCGAACCACATCACGTAGTCGTACCCGTGCTGTATTGCATGGATGCTGAGGATATTTCGCGAGTCGTATATCACACTGTTTGGTTTGAAAAACACAGCTGTCTGCTGGGGCTTCTCTGTGTATAGCAGAGACTCAACGAACTCGACCGGCATGGTGTCCATACATGGGATCGCGATCATAACCTTCATATCATCACCTCAAATTCATCATTTTGTACGTCGTTGTACGTTGCTAAATGAGGAACGTACAACACGGAAGCCTTGAAAATCAAGGGCAATGTACGTTTTGTACGTTTTGTACGTTGTTGGGAAACATCCTTACGCGCGCGCGAGCGCTTGACTGGATTTTCCAGAAAATATATGTCCTATATAAGCGTGTGTATAAAAAATAGCGTACAGAACGTACAAAACGTACAAAACCCAGTAAAATCAAGGGCTCCACGGTGTACGTCCTGGTGTGACAACGTACAAACAACGTACAATGGATCCTGACAACGTACAACACGCAGGCCTTGAAAAATAAGGACTTTGTACGTTTTGTACGTTTTGTACGTTTTGGGAAATTTAATTTCTGATTCTCAAAACGGCATGTCATCAGGATGCACCTCCAGGTACTCTTTGTACTCTTCCTTTTCTTCCTTCACAGGCTCCGGGGTCAGCAGCTTGAGACCCACGCACACGGTCGAGACCTTGTTGAATGTCTTCCGGCAGGTCTGGCGATTGTTCCCACTGCCGATGCCATAGTTCTCACCCTTCAACAGACCCTGCCTCTTGGCCCAGGTCAGGAATGCGCCGGCGGAATATCCTTCCTGCTTCAGCACGCGCTCGAACACGGACTTGATGAAGAAGACATAGTCGTCCTCGATCTTACCCCACAGCTCACCGTTGTTCATGTCCTCAGAATCGAACCGGCGCGGATTGGCACCGATGAATCCGGTCAACCACTGGTAGCATCTGGCATTCACGTCGGCCTCTTCCCGGGTGATCAGGTACGGTTTTATGTCCTCGACTGTCAGCGCCTTGCCGTCCTTAAAGATGCCGAAATCAGCCAGCGTATCAGCTGCAAGCAGGATGGATGCGGACAGCACCTGCTTATCCTGGATTTCCCCGGACAGCTCGTTGTACTTCTTCTTCTGTACACCCTTCACCAACTCACGGTACTGCTCATTCCGGAGCAGCTCAATGAACCGGCGGCCGGCGAATCCGTAGTTCTCCTTCAGGGTATTTGCCACACTGCGGGCGTCGTCAAACAGGGGCTCGCCTCCGTAGTTGACCTCGATCGTACGGACCGCTGCGCCACCGCCTGAGTTGCTCTGCACGATGGGCATTTCGCCGGTCGTGAGGATACAGCTGGACCACCTGCGCTGTGTCTGCAGTCCGCCTTCCTTGGCGCCTCTGCCCTTGCTGACACCCTCACATAACATGTAGATAATGTCGTCAAACATGCGCCGGTCAGAGATCACCTGCAGCTCGTCCAGAAGGATCGGCATGTTCCCGCAGAAAGCAGCGTACAGCTCCAGGGATACCTTGGTACCGCCGAAGGTCTTGATGTACCGGCCTACTGTGGGATTGCCCCATACACTGGCTGCCTCCATGAGACCGACTGTCTTGCCGCATCCCTGGGTGCCCCAAAGGTGGACGAAGAATGGCAGTGCATTGCAGATCGATACCAGCGGAGCGGCGAAGCTGGCAGCCAGTGCGATCCTGGCCGGTACACTCCTGCCGCTGCGGACCTTCTTGATCAGGTCCATCCATACTTCCTCACTGCCTGTGGGCTGGAAGTCGTTGTACATCCTGGCGAACTCGGTGGACTCCCCGTCATATGCGATCTCAGATGCATACGGTGCAAAGGATCCGTCCGGAAGCCAGCCCATATGGCCGATAGAATCCTGGCGCGGGAGGTTGTCATAGTTCATGGACTCCAGTGCGCCCATGTACTTGACCACCTCCTTGGCATTCTCACTGTTCACTGCGACGCCGTGCTTTGACAATGCGATAATCTTCTGTGCGCTGGCCAGTGTCTCCCGGGAAACTGTAATGTTCTTCCACTTGTCCTTTCCGCGGCAGTATGCGATCTCAAGTTTCTCCTCCAGGGATTCGATATTGGTCACTCTCTTGACCGGCAGCAGCGGGTGGGACAGGACTTCTACCTCGGCGCCCATTTCATTGAGACGGGACACACCGTACTCATCTGCTACGTATTGTCCGCAGTCCAGCTGCACCGGCTGTCCCGGGAACAGCGTCTGGTTGTTACCGACGATCGTGGCACGCGGACTCTTACTTTCGACGTATGCGTTCCACGTCTTCATGAAACCGGAAAATCCGGCAGCCTTGGCAATCACCTGGACTTTCTGCAGAAGGATCTGGAGCATGAACTTATTGTCCTTCCGTTCGTACAGCCATTGGTAAGGTGCCTCACTCAGGAAATCATCCAACGTAAATTTCGGGATCAGTTCTGTCGGTTCCGACACATGGCATCACCTCCTCTCTATTTTTTATCCGGCAGACACGAACTCAATACGTGCAGTGATATTGTTGTTGCGGCTCATCATCAAGAGGCGTCCATCCACGCCCCTGGCATCCATGGCAACAGGGTGAAATGTAATTTCCGCAATGGAAGGGTACGCCTTCATCTGGAAAACGTTGTCTCCGTGCTTGAACCGCACGATGCAAGGATGTTTACCGTCCAGGTCGATGTCCGTCAGGTCAAAGTAAGAAGTGCCGCAAAACGGGCAGACCTTTGCGTCAACGTCCTTTGCGGATCCGCAGTTCACGCAGTTTGTCTTGCTCATAGGAAATCCTCCACCGTCATCTGTCCAGGAATCTGTTCTGTCTTTAGGATCGGATCGTGTTTCAGGATATCAATGACCCTGGCATCGTTTTCCGGGAAGTCGTGGTCGATTAACCCGCAGGCAGTATAGCTTTTCCGCCAGTCTGTGCTCTCGCTGTGAGAACAACCATAGACGGTGCACTTAAAGTACCTCCGTCCATGGTATTCTCCGCTGATAAAGTGTGGGCAATCTTCACACTTCCCGGACAACGGATCGATGCCATAGAAATGGTACATGGCAGCGATCTTGCGAAGTTTCATTCTGTGATCATCCAGCTGCACGGAAGGTTTCGGACCCATTCGCGGAACATCTCCCATTCTTTCAGCTTATGTCCTTCACGCTGGCGGTAGATATTCCGGAGCGCTGCGTAGGACATCATGACAGTGCGTTTCTGCAAGTAGGACTGCGGGAGTCCCTGGATCAGGCCGCGCCAGTGGTGCTTCTTGTCTTCTTCTGTCATGTTCAGATCGTGAACATTCTTGGCCATGTTGATGGAATTATTGGCCAGTTCAATTACCTGTTCCAGGTGCTGGTCCCACAGGCAGTCATGTTCGAAATCATCCATCGTCAGCGGCCGGGACGTCAGCTTGTGCATGGTGCTGCAGCTCACCTTCTCGACTCCGTTACGGTACGTGTCGAACTCAGTCCACCAGTATCTGGGAGCAGTGATGTCGGCGTATACCATGATCATCCGCAGGTGCTTGCAGTGTTCCGGGCCGGCATTCTGCAGACGGATCGAAAGTTCCTTGTCCTTCTCGCCAATCAGAAAGTCGATTGTGGTTGAAAATGGTTCGTCTGGATACATGTCCGCGGTTGTATGCCAGGTAGTATCTGACTTGTCCCAGCTGTCCATCGGATTCCGCATGGCATGCAATGCCGGCCGGAAACCGGATACTTCAATTGTCTCAATCTTCATCCTGGATCCTCCTCACTCATCGATGCCGGCCCAAGAAGAATCACCATACGACAGGGCACCTTGATTCGGGTCGGCAACGAGTACAACGTTTGTGTAATGCGTCAGGTAGAATTTGCCGTTGACGAGGACCTGGACCGTATCGCTGTCGTCATAGTCCCGCCACTGAGTAACGGCACCTTCAGCGACCTTCTGTCCGCCGACAACAACATACGCATAGGTGAATGTCTGAACGTCCTTTCCGCCAACGATCCGGTTGCCCATCTTGCGTTCACACCCAGCGAAAACGAACAACATGCAGGCGACCAGCAGGACGATGATCGCCAATTTTTTTGTGATTTTTCTCATGGTAATACTGCTCCTTTCAGCACATTGATAATAGTTGTTCACTGTTACATATCCTTTATTTCTGAATAGTGTTTGCTTCCAAGATAGTCCTCAAATCTTTTTACCTTTTTGAAAACGAATTTATTGTTGCACCACCTCTGCAGCATTTTGATTTCCTGCGGGGCCTCCGGCTTGTTGTACACCATGACGAACGGATCATAGTTGAGATCCCGCAGCACATAGATCCTGTGAAGGTTCTCTTCCATTGTGCTGCTGTGGTTTGTCAGCACGTATACCATACCTTTCCTGGACTTCCTGTATTTATCAGCAAACCATCGGAACTTTCCTTCCAGGTCGTCCTTTGGGTTATCCCAGGCAAAGTGCATCTTCTTAATCCGCATGCGGTTGATGTCGTTTACGTCGTCATCGTTTATGAACCGCATGTCCAGACCTTGGTTAAAATTCAGCGTGGCGCCTGTCTCCATATACTGTCTCATCAGATCCCGTTTATCACGGCAAGCAGTTATATTTGGATCCAGAATTTCAATGTGCTTCTGCCCATTCCAGAAGTCGGAAACGTCCGCCACCTTGACGGAGCACCGGCCCTCTTTGGCAGCAACGTGGCAGAAACTGCATCCGCGCGGGCAGCCTCTGGACGTGAGAGAAACTGCGAAGTCGAACTCCGGGTAGATCGAGTAGTCCGGGAACATCTTTTCAACCTCGTCCGGGAGGTTCTGGTGTTTCGATTTATCGAATACTTCCTTCCCGTTTTCAAGGTGAATTGCGTACCCGGTTCCGCCTTTGATCACCTTGTCCGCATTCATCGGTTCTGGGACGTCCTTTGAGTATGTGCTGGAGAAGATCTTACTCATGTAGACTATGTCATAGTGAATAAGGTCAGACCACCACCATTCAACCTCGTCACCTTTTGCTTTGTGATAAGCGGAGATCCGCATCAGCGCCAGGTTCGGGAAATTATGTCCGTCTACGTCGATCAAACCGATTCGCATGTTGTACCTCACTACGTTTTGTAGTAGCCAGCGGCAAAAATTAATCGCAGGACTTACCGACATTCATATACGCGAACTCATTATCGAACCATAGTCCGTACACACCGTAGCCACACTGCCACATTCTGCCGGTACCGTTGTTCCGGTTGTCGAGCATGTCCAGAAGTTTCTGCCTGGCCTCTCCGTGTTCCATGCTCTTCAGTGCATTGAGTTCACCATCGGCAAATCCTGCGATTCTCATGGTATCCATGCCATTTCCGCATGGCATCTTTGTTATTTGCAACTTACTCATGTTGTTCCCTCCTGTTCTTATACTCGATCTCGAGATAGTCCATCACTGCGCTCAGCAGTTTCATTGTCAGTGGGTCGTCCAGCTGGGACTCGCTGGCAGCTGATGCTTCCGTTGCCGTTTTATCCCACCATTCCGGATCGGATCCTGGTGGGAAGTGAGAAGTGAGAAAATCAAAGGCCGTTCGGAATGACCTTTGGTGTAGTATTGCATAATCCGCAGGGGACTTTGGCTGGTCTCTGCTCTTTTCTTCTGATCTCGTCATCATGACGCCTCCTATTATTCGGTTACTGAGTATTGTACTACGTTCCGTTGTGGTTTGGAATAGAAAAAATGGTCATATGCTGTTTTTTTCTATTCCGCAGGTTCTGCATGTTCCATGGCAAATATCATCTTGGCCAGGTTCTCTTTCTTCAGCTTCTCTGTGCATTGCGAGCATGTGTACCCTTCATAGTCCCAGAACGAAATCATCTGCAACGGCAGGTTTGGTCGTTCGCACATCTGACATGTGCCGGTAATCTTCATGGGCCGAGGCGGTGATATCAGCATTCTACATCACTCCTCCCACCCCTCCCATACGATCTCACACCCGCAGTGTCCGCAGAAGTGAGGATGTTCGATTGAACGAATGCCCTTCATGCACTTTGGACACCTCCCGAAGAAATTGCCAACCCTCGGATCTGTAATCGGCTTCATTGCTTCCCTGTTTTTCTCTTCCAAAACCAGCTTCCTGAGGTAAACCGAAGCATTGTCGCATACTTCCTTTGCCTTGTCTGAAAGCACATCGCAGCAGGCAAGCATATCAAGGTGCTGGACTGTGAGCTCGACACTTTCATTTGGAAGCATGTCACAAGAATTAAATGCCATGGTCATTCCTCCTTCCCGATCTCTTCCAGCAGCTCTTCTGCCGGCAGATATGCAGGCTTCCTGGCCAGCCAGGCATCCCATTCCTTATCACTGTACTGGAATCCCCATTGCGGACCGTACTTCTGGAACATCTTTTGACGGGCACTGTCGAATGTCCCGAATATCCGGACGTAGTGACCGGCGTGAGGCTGGCCGTGTCCGAACGTGAAGATCCACCAGCACGGTTTCTCCTTCGGTACCACATTGTCACACATGGCATCGCACATCTGGTCCGGGGTCATTCCGTTAATCGTCATTCCCATTCTCTTCACCTCCACAATCCCATTCACTGATTGTCCTAAGCAGGGCAGCACACAGAATAAGAGAAACACCGCCGGCCGGTAACCACCAGCAGAACTCCTGGTTCACGATCAGATGGATCAGCCCACCCAGGAAGCCTGCAGCTGATAAGAGGATGATGACCGCGATCACGACATACCCTATGATTCTCAAAACGTTCCTCAGAAACTCCGAGACAAATTCAAACATTGCCATCACCTTCCTGTTCTTCTTCCAGGTACTCTTCATACCGGCTGCAGTATTCTTTTCCGACACAGCTTACGCAATCGTCCGGGTCAAAGCAGTCGTCATTACAGTAGCAATGCGCATCCCTTACAAAAGCAAGACGGTCTTCATCGTCATCCCAATCCATGCGCCAACGCCCGCGGTATGCTTTGTCCAGTTCCGGGATCCTTCTTGCCCGAAGATCGGTGAAATTCCAATCGTACTTTGGGAACTCTTCTGTTCCCAATGCGGACGATATTGCCTTGCCTTTGGTTTCCGCAAAAACGACGAGTACATAGTCCAGGTATCCGCCCTTGTCGCTTATTACATATGCCTTCATTCATATCACCACCAGTTCATCTTCTCGCCGATCATCAGAACGGCCATCACGATCACGAAAAAAACGACTCCTACTGCCAATGCGACAAGGATCAGCCTGCAAATGAAGTCAATCAGAAGTCCAAACAACATCATATCCGCTCCTTTAACGACTTAACTGAATCAGTAAAATGCGTCCGAAAGGTTGTTTGCTAACCGAACAAGGTAACTGATGGTTTTTTCGTCCATTTCCTCGACTTCTTCTCGGCTAAATGTTCTTGAAATTGAGAACGGATAGCAGTACCAATCCTCTGGGCAACCCATACTGTTCCTTGCGTTTGTTGGTTTCCAATTCTGATACGCATCGAGGATTTTCCCTTTGTCTGTCTCTGGATTGAATTGTTTTATTGCTCTATTGCAATTTTCGATAAGTGTATCAATCGCATTGAATACTTCCGACATTTTCCCTTCCATATGGTCGCTCCTTTAGCGTACTAACTGTTTATTTGTCATCTGGCTCATCGTCTGTGTGATCGAACATCACACCGCACCGCCAACAAAACTTTAATTCTTCCTCAAAAATCTCTTTCGGCATCTCTGCATGACAGTTTGAACAGATGCGGAAATGCTTGTATGTGTTCAGATTCTCGATATGAGCGCATCCCGTCACCGGATCAACTTTCATCCCCGTCACCGTCCTTCTTTACGCCTTTCCAATCAATAGCTGAACCGCATTTTCTGCAAAAGTTGTCGCAGAAGTCCAACGGATTCTTACATACTGCACACGCATACCAGAAATTTTTTGCTTCTTCAAACGTTGCACCGTCACCAAAGATTACAGGTTCTTTCGCCATTTGTTCTTGCATGAATTCCTTCTGTCGCACCCTGTTGATTACTGCATCAGCGTTGAGCCATCCGACAACGGTATCACCATCTTCTTCGGTCACGATGTACCCATAGATTTCAAGCAGACCTTCTGCATATCCGTATGATCCTTTTTGGCAGATGGCATCCCATTGCTTTTCGGTGTCCTTGTTGACAACTATCTGATGTCTGCCATAATCCCAATTTTCTTCTATTCGCTCGTATGTATAGCCGTTTTTCTTAAGCCATAATTCAAGCTTGTCGAGTTCGCTCATTAGTGTGCTATCCTCCTATTTAGCTGCCAAACTAAGCCAATCGTTGTACAGCTTCTCGTTCCTCGCTGTCAGTTCTTTGATTCGTTCACCTCTTGATTTCAACATCCGAAACATAGCATCCATCTTTTCCTGTTGGGATTTCAGAAGTTCAAGAGCATCACGGCACATTTCCTCTATGTCACAACTTTCATCACCATACCGATACGGACAATCCGCAACATCACAATGATGTGAACGGTATCCACATCCGTCTGCGTGTGCTTGCAAGCCTTTCAAAACTTTGTCCAGATCAGCCATTATTGTTGCCTTCCTTCTTGCCCCACTTGCAGTATCCTTCCGGGTCGATTCCGTTCGTTGTGTTGATGCAGTTGTTTTTGTAATGACACTTTGGGCAGCGGATGACTTCAACCATGTCCGGAACCTCCGCCGGTTCAACCTCACAACAATACTTAGGATTCATCGTTTATCACTCCTTATGCACTCGATACTCATTCTCTCAAGGAACATCCTGGCTTCAGGGATCCACCGGACCGCAGTGCAGAACGCATCATTCCACGGTTCATCCGGATCCTTCGGGGCATTGTCATCACGCATGTGCTCCAGGGTCATCAGGATCTGGAGCGCAGCCAGGTACAAGCCCCATTGCATGACATCCTTCCAGCTGGCTAATTCGGCCTCAAATTCGCGTTGTGCAATACGCATGGACACAATGTCATGCTGTGATCTTTCGAGCTCCTGGCTGGCCATTCTGGCCCGTGCTATGCGTGATCTGATTGTGCTGTTATCAACCGGTGTCGCGAACGGCATTCTGATCCTTCCTTTTCCTGATCTGGCTGGCTCGGTCTCGCTGAAATATGCTTGGCTTCTCCTTCGCCGGCCGGAGTCCAAGTCCGAACTGGTCGTTCACCCACCACATGGCATCCGTGTAGCTGCACTCCGGGACGACGCCGGTCACCAGACTGATGCAGTCGCCACTCTTATGGCACACGAAGCAGTAGTATCCGCGGTTCCCGTCATACAGCTTCATGTTTTTGTCCTGGCCATGGTGGAATGGACAGCTGCACCGACCGTGACGGTCGACTTCCAGGCCAAGTGCATTCGCCACATCAATGGCAGTGACCGAATTCCGGATCACATTGCTGATCTCTCTGATATCCATACTTACCCCTGCTTCTCTAAGCCTGCGACCTTCACGGCATTCTGGCAGATGTACATGTTCTTGCAATGCGGGTGGAAGGTATTCCATCCTCTTCCAAAGTCATCAATGATGTACGGAGACTCCGGTTCAAGTGAAAAGTGCGGGCATCTGGTACTGCAATTCTCAAATGGAACGACCAGCTCAATGCTGATCTTTTTTTCATCGTCGATCGTTGTGATCTTTCCCATTCTGTTTCCCCTTTCTGTCAGAATCTCATGACCGTGTTGTATTCTTCTTCTTGCCGGTTCTCGTGGTCGTAGATGTATACTTCGCCGTCGATCTCAGTTTCCACCCATGCGTGAGGATACCCACGGACAGTTCCGATACAGAGTAGTGCTTCTATCCCAACCGCACGAAGCATCCATACGGTCAGTGCAGCAATGTCAATGCATACTCCGCGTTTGTTATCCCAAACATAATCCAGGTCCGGGCCACCGCCGGTCTTCGGCAGTTTAATCGCACGGATGTAGTCATAGTTGATGTTCTCTGAGATATACCATGTGATAATCTCATACTTCTCCAGCTCCGATCCGGCATCCCGGGTGATCTTTTCGGCAAATTTTGCGGACTCCTGATGACAAAGGATGTATTTTTCCTGAATGTCACAAGCAAATGATTCTGCCGCGTATAATACAACCGCCATGATCAGTGCGGACACGATAAGTTTTTTGATGCCCATTGAATCACCTCCATCTCAACGGGCGCTCGTGGTTAACCGTTCTCCCTCGGCGCACCACAGACCGTCAATGTCCCGGATATCAGCCATCCCCGTCACCATCCTTCCGTTTTCCCCAACCGCAGAACCAATTACCGTCCGTTTTGTATTCATCACACGGCATCCAATTAGTTTCGGATGCCCTTTCTTCCGGGTTGTCGTTGAATCTGCAATCCTTGCACCGGACAAGCTCTGCATATCCTCGCACTTCTGGATGAAAATCTTCGCTTACGATGAACTCTCTCATTCGTTAATCGCTCCTTTAGCGTTCTAATTCCATCTTCGCTCCGCAATGTGGACAGTAAGCAAAAGTTTTCCGTCCCCATCCACCGCAAAGCGAACATCTCTGCATCCGTGATCCACCGTTATTGATTGCGGACGGGCAACTCGACAACTGCCGATACCATTTGCCATGCTTTACTATTACCATGTCCGGCATATTCTCCGGCTCTACCTCGCTACAGTATTTTGGATTGCTCATTCCCCGTCACCGTCCTTCCGTTCTGGCATCCTGTTCGTGTTGCAATACGGGCAGTACATCGGAAACGCTTTTTTGTCCCACCAATCTTTTCCGCATGATTGGCAAGACATGTGGTAAAGTTGCGGCAGTTCAGTCTTTTCTTCCATTGCTTGCATCGCATTCGCTTCATGGTATTTTTGTGCTTCTGTTTTCATCCCGGACAGATAACTCATTGTGTCGTTATTCTCCTATCTTTTCCGGTTCGCTCCTTTAGTGACTTTATGAATAAGTGTTGAATCCTTTGTTTCCGGTAAGTATGAATGAACCAATTCGTAGGAAAAGCCATCCGATATTCAACCGAAGTCCCTTAACGTTCTCCTTTTCTATTTCCGGGGACTGATAATGATATTTTCGTTTGTCTGCGGTTGATTCAAACGTTGCTAATATTGCGAATTGAAGCAGTTTCATTCCCCGTCACCGTCCTTCCTCTTTTTTCTTGTTTCTGCATGGTGCTTTGCATCGTATTTCAGATGGCAAACCGCACACATTGCTTTTAGGTTTTCTGGTTTGCAATCTTCCGGGGTGTGGTTCAGATGTGCAACTGTCAATGTCCTTTTGTGCGTGTCAAATGGTTCTCCCGGTTTTCTGCATTGCTTTCCGCACACTTCGCACACCCAACCAACGCTTTCTTTCTTTTCTGTTGCGATTCGATCCCATTCCTTTGGGTATCTGTATTTTTCCATCGGCATGGTGCGCTAATCTCCTATCTTTTCCGGTTCGCTCCTTTAGTGACTTAATAAAGTATTGTTTCGTCTGCCTTTTCTTCGCTTATGAAATTCAGTTCGATTTCTCTCGCACACTTCTCGCAAAGGTCATAAGTGGCACTTATTGAAGTTGTGTATTCCCCGTCATGTTGGGAACGGCACTTCCTCTTTCTGAGGACTTCGACAGTTGCTTCAACGCCTGTTATTGTTCCGCATTTATCACATTGCTTAATGATTGCCATCCCTGTCACCGCTCCTTTAGCGTATTAGTTGATTCGGCTTTAATTATTTCTTTTCAAATTGTCTGTAATTAAAGCAAATCAACGGTTTCTTTACTTGACGGGTACTTGATACCCGTCCGCTCCTTTAGTGACTTACTCGCTCTCGTCTGGAAGAAATGCTTCTCTCGGACAATCTTGTTCCGTTTCGATGATTTCTTCCGTGCATCCGTTGCAACCTTGACACCAATCCCCGTCACTCTCAACAATGTGGTTATAGGCGTCTATGTACTCGTTCCTTGCACATACACGGCACAGACAATCGACACAATCTGACGGATGCCTATACTTCCGCATCCCCGTCACCGTCCATTCGCTGAATGGAAACAAGCATTTGCGTATCGTTGTAATAATGATTGAAAAGGTTTTCGATAAGAATCAATGCGTGTTCAATGCTCATGTTCTGTGCCACCGTTGTACCGTCTATCAAGACTTTGAATAAAATGCTTTCCATACTTCGCTATCCTCCCTCTTGCTTGCAACTTGCTTTTGTTGCAAGTTTTGTTGCAAGTTGCTACGTTAATCTCCTATTTACTCCTATTTCATAATCTCCGCACCGATCTTACGGTAACTCCGGCAGCGTTCCTTGTATGCCCGTTCGCAGAATCCGATCTCACGATCCACAAAGTCGATCACAACCGGCGTTTCTTTTCCCGGTGCCGTACGCTGGATCCGCCCGACAGACTGCGTTACGATGGCACTGAACTTCGCTGGGCTTGCCAGGAACAGCCTGTCCAGGCACGGTACGTCCAGCCCTTCCTTGGCAAGACTGTACGAGGCGAAGAGGTACTTCTTCTTCCCTGTACGCATGTCTTCCAGCGCCTGTTCACGTTCTGCCTTGGCCTTCTTGCTCTGCATCTTGCCGTTGATGAACGCGCTTTTCTCCTGCATTTCCTTTGGGAGCATATCACGCAGTTCTTCCAGCTGTGCCAGGCGCTCACTCAGGATCAGGCAACTATGGTTTTTCTCCCGGATAATCTCTGTTGCAATCAGTGCATTCCGGTCACGATCTGTGGTCAGGTGTTCGATCAACTTCACATAACTGATCGTGCCGTCTGTGTTCAGGCAATCGTCTGTAAGCTCAGTGCCGGTATCCTGCGGCCGGATTTTCACCGGCATTGTCTTGTCAGCAACCGCTGAGTCCGGCACCTCATACGCAATACCTCCGAGCATTGCGAACGTTGCCTTGATTAACCCATCGGAACGTTCCGGAGTGGCAGTAAGCCCAAACTTGTGCCGGGCTGCCAGGTGGTTCAGGACCTTCTCGTACCGGGTGAATGTGCTGGCGGATGCGGCGACCCTGTGGCACTCGTCTACGATCACCACGTCCCAGCAGTCCCGGTACTGCAGCAGGTCCAGGTTGGACATTGTCTGCACGGTAGCAAACGTCACGCCTTCGCCGATATTGACCTTGCCTTCCGTGATGGTTCCGATCAGATCCTTCGGGATGTATCGAAGCGCGCGGTCCCTGCTCTGGTTAAGCAGGTCAGCTGTATGGCACAACCACAATGCCCGCCGCTTATGCGCCATAATCAGGGAGATTCCCATCTGCGTCTTTCCGGAACCGGGCTTGGATTTCAGAATGCCATACTTGGCCGCGATCATCTGGATAACTGCCTTTTTCTGGTAGTCGTACAGGCCGATGTCCGGATCCCCGTACTCGATCTCCTCATCCTGGTGGAAGTGGCATTCGATTGTTCCGGATCTCAGCATCGGCATAATCTCCCGGCACACCCCGAACGGAAGCACCAGCGTATGGCCAACCCAGGAGTGCATCTGGAGGATCCGCGGCGTCCGGCCCAACCACAAGCCCATGCGTTCCTTCTTGGCGTACTCCGGATTCGGGAACTTCAGGTTCTGTTCTGCCCAGTCTTCGAGCTCGTTCGATGGATCCGACACGTAGATCATGTTTGAAACTTTCGTGTTCATTTCATCATTTCCTTAACAATTCAATATCCCAATCACGCAGACGATTGCAACGAGAAAAGCAAAAATCCCAACCATTATGAGAAATGCTTTTTCCGACTTTGAATCGTCGCAGTAATGGAATGCAGCAAATACCGAAAACATCGCGAGAAGAAGCAGCGCAAGTCCGAGTATCATTGCGATTATTATTTTTTTGAATCATCATACTTCCTCCGCCCACGTCTTGCTGCTTTCCAGCCACGATTCCAGCGACCATGTATTGTTCCTGATTTCCTCATCCGTCATTCGTACTTTCCCGCGGTTGATCAGGGTGTCCATGCGTTCCAATGTGATCAGCCAAATGGTGTCGTCCGGAAGCTTGAATGCGAAGTAGCATAGTTGCCCACACTTCCGTTGAAACATCTTCATGGCACTGCGCTGGTTTTCGCGGATCTCACTGAATGGGAAACCCTTATTGTCCGCGATGTGCTTGCAGTCGATCATCGTATGGAAAACACCCCGGATCGCGATGATGTCTGCCGGCTGCCCAGCGTGGTTCTGCTGCATGTTGTGCGCCCAGAATCCATGCTGGGCCAGGATCTCACATAGTTCAGCTTCAAACCTTGTACCGACGGATCGGTTATCTGTCTTCTGCTTCGGCATTTTTTCCTTCCTCTCTTCAAATAGTCTCCGGATGTCGCACTCTCTGATGCGCCCGTTAATCCGGAGTAAAAATGGTGGAGGTGACGGGGATCGAACCCGTGTCCAAACTACGACAAATACTGGAAATTCTTACACGATAGGCAGTTTATAGAGATGCCGCTCAAGGGGATATCCGGTTCCACCAGTCCGTTCGTTGGACTGTGAACGGACAAGAGCAGCTGGCCCGAAGCCAATCAACCAGTCATTCTCTGATCCTCATACGGTTACCGGCTGGCAGGTCCGTCGTTTCGGAGCGAGGCGCAATTAAGCCGCCTTGAGTTCGCCGTAGATGTTGTCTTCGTCAGTTCTTTTTGTTGACCCGTAAGGCGGTATCATGCCCGTGTTTCCAGTACCATTCATAGCCTGTCGAAACCAAATCACCCCCACGGTGATGCAGAAGGTCTTGCGAGGTTTCTGGATTGCAGAGTGACCGCAGTGTTGGCGGCGTGGCCCGTAGGCTGTCCTTCCTGCCCAGTATGGAGTCAATCCCCTCTGGCTGGCAGACACACTGCCATGAATGTCTGTAAACTCCTATGTTATGCCTCCGTACCGTAGTTCCGAAAATTATGTGCGGTAAGCGTGTAAGGAAGCTAACATTTGATCGTAATGCGGGGTGAGGATTTGCACCTCACATGACTCGTGTCTTTTCGATACCCTTTAACCGACAGTCACCGCTTGCGCTCATGTCACAGGGGTTAGGTTCTTGCACGAACTCACGCCGCAGCGTCTACATATTCCGCCACCCGCATTGAAATCACTTGAGCTCAATGCTCAACAGGCGATCAACCAGTAACTCGAGACCGTGCACTACGTCGAGTGCATCCTTAATGCAGAGCTCAATGGACTTTGAGTAGTCAAGAGCTCCGTGGCACTCGTTTGTTACCTTGTCGTTTATCACCTTGCAAAGTTCTTTTGCCTTGTCCACGTTGTTCTGAACATCGCACACGGTTTTCATGCTCGTGGTAAAACTGAAAGGCATTACTGTTTCTCCTTTCTCAGAACGGCAGTTCACCGGTCTCCACAGCGGTGAACCCACCGGCAGACGTATCAGCTGCAGGCGCCTGTGTACTGTTTCCGGCAGGGCTCAGGAACTCAACTTCCTCCGCGTACACTTCCAGGTTGGACCTGGTGGTACCGTCCTGCGCGGTGTAGGTATCGATACTCACCGGACCGACCACGCAGACCTTGCGGCCCTTGTTCAGATACTTGGAGCACAGTTCGCTGAGCTTTCCCCAGGCAGAAACGCGGAAGAAATCTGCTTCAGGCTGTCCGTCGATCTTTTTCTTCCGGTTCACGGCAACTGAGAAGTTGCATACGCTCTTTCCTTCCGCCGTGGTATGGGACTCAGGGTCCTTGGTGAGGTTCCCGATAATCGTGAGTTTGTTCATGTGTCATTCCTCCTTATTCAGCAGCAGCTGCAAGCTGGGCAGCCAGGTCATCGGCAGGAGCATCGTTCTCCTGGGCAGTCTTTTCCTGTGCTTCCATTGCAGCCTTGGCCTTCTGCCCACACTCCACGCACAGCTGCCGGCCATACTTCTTCATGCTGCCGGCAGCGATCTGCTCGGCCGTGAAGCTGCCGGATCCTGTGATGTCCTTCCCGCAGTCTGCGCACTTCGGTGCAGCAGCTGTCGTAGTCTTGCCGGCTGCCGGTTTCTTGTCCTTGATCCGGATCCCGTCCGTCAGTTCGTTCTTCGCGGGGTTCCGGACGCCGTGCTCGATCCACAGCTGGATCTTCTTTCCTTCCAGGGCATTGGCCGTAACCTGGCCAAACAGCTTCTTCAGCACCTGCCGGTTACCGCTGTTCACGATCAGCGGGCGGACCTCAACGATCCCGGGCACGGTCTCTTCGACGAATGTCAGCACGTTCTTGACTTCCTTTCCGCGGGACAGGGTGATCTTTCCGCGGTACAGGTTCTTGATGGTCAGGATCGGCTCAACGTTGGGGTCGATATCATCGGCGCCCATGTACTCGCTGTCGCGTTCCAGCTTCTCGTCGCCCTTCAGGGGCCTCATGTTCTGCAGTTCCTTGGTAATCATTCTGTTGTTCCTCCTTGTACTGTTTCAGGTTCAGGTGTTTCCCAAAGCTCATTCATTTTCTTGATGCCTTCGTTTGCCATGTTTACACCGCTGGCGACTTCATGCATCCACATGTCCATGGAGCACATGTACGTTTCGGATTTCAGCTCATATTCCGAAAACTTTTTCTTAATGGATCCCATGTTCATGCCGATGTTCACAATCTGTTCGCCGGTCGTCCTCACGAAATCGTTCTTTGCAGAATCAGGCATCCTGATTTCACGGAGAATTTCTTTCTGTGACCACACAATGGACTCGAGTGCTTTACAGATCCGAAGAAGAAGTGACTGATCGTCGGTTGGCCCAATAGGCGGTGCTGCCGAGATGGAATCTTTCTCCTCTTCTTCAACGCGCGGTTCTTCATTTTTGATGGCCTGTTCCTTCTTTTTTGCGGCGCGCTCTTTCGCCTGGACCCTCTTTGTTGCCTTGTACTCGTTGTATGCTTCAACGCTTCCACGTTTGATCACACAGCTGATAAAGCCTGGCGATACCGGGATTTGCGAGTATGAAATGATCTCGGCGCATGTCATGTTCGGGAATTTTGCATGCATGTCCAGAATGAGCTGGAGCTGTTCGTCGGACACTTCACGGATCTTGCGCTTTCTCATTCAAACTCATCCTCCATTTCGCTCATCATCCAACCTGGAACAAATGAATCGTTCGGAATATTGTCCTGTACGTATCCGGGCCATTCATCGATGGCATTGCACGCATGGTACTTCTCCAGCAGGGAGTGGAACTTTGCGATTCCAGCGTTCATCACTTCCTCGCTGACCTCGATCACATTCACGCTGTAAGGCGGTTTCTTTTCCTGGGCCACGAACAGGAATCCGGGCAGTTTCCGCTTTTTCAGCGCAGTCTTCAGCCCTTCTGCATACATGCCTGCCTGCATGAAGTATCCGCGCTTCCAAATCTCGGTGTTGAACCTGAACGTATCTGCCGCCAGCGTGGTCTTGTAGTCCACGATGTACTTCTTCCGGCGGTACGTCACAATGCGGTCCATCCTGGCCTTGCACTTCTCGCCGGTGGCCTTGTCTGTCCAGAAGATCGGAACCTCAGCCTGACCTTTGCCGAAGATCAGTTTTTTTGCCAGCGGGCATTTCTTAACCGCGGAGAACATTTCATACATGACATCATAGTCATCCTGACTGATGATCTGTTTTCCTTCGTTCTCCCGGCAGAATTCTTCGTACGCGGCTCGGCCGTCCTTCGTGCGCCGATCAACCTGCGGGGCAACCGCGTACTCATCCCACATCTTTCGAGTTTCCAGAAACAGTGTGTGCACAGCAGATCCGAATGCCATGGCCGGCGTCTGTTCCGGCGGATTGTCCAGGAAGTACTTGAACCTCTCCGGGCTCTCTTCCATCTTCCAGAGATCCGATCTCCGAATCCCTTCGGCCTCGTTGTACTCTCTCTCATTCATGAGACTCGTCATCCTCCTTGTTTTCGTCTTGCATCAGTTCAGAAATAGGTTTGTTCAAAAGCTCAGCAACTCTACGGGTTTCCTCTTGGGCTTCCTTCTTCAGGAGCTGCTCGTGGTACTGTCGATCCATATCAATCATGGAATAGGCCCACGATGCACACTCAGCATATGTTCCTTCCGCAACGAACTGCCCACAGACGAGGGTCACCCGCATTCCAGATCTACCTCCTTTGTATGTGAAGTCACTACGATTCGTAGTATAAGTGGGGATTTTTTGATCCCGGCTATCCCCAACCGGGAGGCTGTAGTTTCCTTTCCATCCCGCGCAGGGAGAAGCCATCAAAGCACCTGCGCCTTATTGAGGAAACAACCTGCTGGATAGGACAGGTCCCGGGTTATACCCGACGCCTGGGATAAAGCTCCGCGTATGTCCTTCCACGAAGCTTTTACTTACGCATCTGCCGATGGATGTACTTCTGCCCGGCCTCACTCAGCGTGCGGCGACGTTCGCGCTCCTCGCGGATCCTATTCTTTACCTCGTCTTCCTCGGCCTTCCAGCGCAGGTAATCCTTGCACCTGGAGTGGCATGTCTCCGAGTGGATGTTGCACGTAGAGCAGTGGCAACGCCGGTACTGTCTTACAATCTTCTCTGCCATCAGTTCTTCCACTCTCCCAGGTTGTACGGGCACAGGTAAGTGCTGTGGTAGTCGTCCAACGGAAGGATTACCGTCAGCAGCTTGTACAGTTCGCACTTCTCGCACTCCGTATCAGTCTCTGCACACTGCAGGCACTGGACCCTGGCAAAGTCGACCAAGCTCCGGAACTCCTCCTTCTGGATCACCACGGACACAGAAGACGGAGTTGCCTTCGGGGTCAGTCTCATTTCGCAGTCCATCGACGTATTATGGATGTTCATCCGCTGGTTTTCCGGGATGGTCACGCGCAGGTCATCGACCAGTTGTTCCACCTCTGCTGCCAGTTTTGCCATCCGTTCGCGGCCGTTTTCTACCATGTCGATCCGTTCGTCGGACAGACCGTCCTGCATCTCGCACAGCACCGTTGAGGCTTGGTATAGCCACATCATTGCGATCTTCTCGGTACGTGTCAGGCGGATCGCGTCTTCCCTGGACGGTGTTATCAATTGCGCTCTCGTCATCGGCTGCCACAGTCCTTTCTGTGCCGCCGGTACCCGTACTCACCGTCGAAGGCACGCTCGCCTTTGCATACTTCGCCTTCCGGCGTGACGAACGTTTCCGGGCCGTCTTCCGTTCTCCGGTACCGCCGGATCTCAGGGTCGCACGCAATCCACTGCCCCTTGCTGGGGTTGAATGTCATCAATATCTGCCGGTGGCAACGACGGCATTCTTTGAAATACTGCTGTCTCTCGGGCATTTAATCATCCTCCATTTCCAAATACTTCGTTTGAACATACCCGCAATTTGTTGAGCACCAGTCACCTGCCATGTAGTACACGTGGAGACTTACGTTCGGTTTCAGCCATTTCAGCCGGTCACCGTTAACGTACTTCCGTGCAGCCAACCTGCCGTTGCTGACGATCACCGCATCACAGTCCACCAGCTCCGGACAGTCACTGACCAGGTACCCTGCGAACACCCATCCTTCACCAGACTCAGTGTTCATATCGACGCAGTGGACGAATCCATTGCGTTTTCTTCCATCAAGGTGGACTTCATCGCCCGGGTTCAGGTAACCGATCCATTCGCCTCTCGTCTTCGGCGTGGCCCGAACATTGACCACGTCGTCCTTTACGCAGATGGCGTATGCCGTGTTGTCTTCCGCATGAGCGGGCGACATGACGAAATCGTATACGGCGATAAACGCAATAGCGAAAAGCACCATCGCCGCGATCTCAAGCACCAGTTTGATCCATTTCCATGCTTCCGTGTCGAAAAAGCCCTTCATGTCCAGCCTCCTGTCTGCGCATAAGCGACGATCGGTGTAAGTCCCTTAACCCAAGTGATGAATCCAATTCGCGGAATACAGTAGCTATGCCCGGCCTTGCAGATCGGGAAACCAAGATACTTCGGTTCCCGTTCCGCCTGGTCGCGGATCACCTGCGGATCCTTTCCAAGGAATTCTGCAACCTGCTTCACGGTCAGCGTGTTGCATGTCATATCCTCAATCTCTTTCAGGGTCATGACTGCCTCGCTTCCGGCGGAATATATCCCCCGTTCTCACGTGCCATTGCGATGATTTCCTGACGATCCATGAGGTTCGGCGCACACATAACCACCCGGTTCGCATTCTTATACTCGGCCATCAGCAGCTCGACTTTCCGTTCGGATGCGATGGATGATTTTATGATCCTGTAAACCGCAGAATCCATCATGTCATCCTGCGTTCCGCCGGTAATCATGTAGTTGATCGCGTCAACGATCTCCGACCAGTTGTTGAAGTGGTAGTTGTCTGCGCTTCCGATCCCACGCACAGCCTTGTCCAGTGCAACTTCTCTGTCATAGACCCGAAGAAGTCTTACAAGCGCATCCCTGATTCCGTTCATGTTCTACTTCCTTTCCTATTAGCTCACTACGTTTCGTTGTTTGGTTAAGTAAAAAAAATCTTCTGAACACTCGTGCAATAGAAATTGGCAAGCAGAACTTTAGCTTCGTCTGTCGGTACGCGGATCCCATGCTCATAGTTTCCGATTCTGGCCTGCGAAAGACCGGTTGCTTTGGAAACCACCGCAATGGATCTCGTGCCGCGCAGCGCCCGCAGTCTGTCTCCGATTCTCACCGGATCGACTATTCTGTTCTCCATAGCACGTCCTCCTTTCACAGTCTATTTTACAACGCAACGTTGTGATGTCAATCGGAAAATGATTAACTTTTTGTTACAAAACTATTGTATTTTACAACGTTCCGTGTTATTCTACTTGCGGAGGTGATAAAAGATGTTGGATTCCATTGAAAACGAACGCGTCCGAAAAATCCTGGGCGCGAACCTGCGGAATCTTCGCCAGTCCAGGGGTTACTCACAGCTGAAATTTGCTGAGGCTGTAGGCGCCACGCAGGCTGCGATCTCCGCATGGGAACTCGGCACACGCGAACCTGAGCTCGGCACGGTATTCCAAATCGCGCGGTCATTCAAAGTGCCCGTATCTTCCCTTCTACCTATTGAGACATCCGACATGGACGAGGATGTCACCTTGAAGGTAATTGACGCAGTACGGCAAAATCCGAACATTAGTGCCGCAATCCAGAAGATGAAGTACTTTGATGAACGTCAGCTGAACGTTGTCATGTCCGTTATCGACGCCATCTCGACGGAGGCCGTGTCCAATGAGTGATGAAAAGCGCAAGCCCAGGCCAAAGACACGCGGAAACGGTATGGGCTGTGCTTACAAGCGTGGCCCAACATGGACTGCGTGTGTCACGGTCGGGTGGATTCTCCCGGAGGATCCGTCCAAACCAAAGAAACCGATCCGGCGTACGAAGGCCGGGTTCACAACCAAGAAGGATGCAATTGCATACTGTCCTACCCTGCTGGCCGGCGGATATGAAAAACCGGCCGAAGCGCCGCGCCTGTCTGAGTACTGGAAGACATACTCGGAAGGCAACATGTTGAAGATATCCAGGGGAAAACAATCCGCCTACAGGACGGCCTGGAAAAAACTGAAACCTATTCACGATGTCCGCGTCGACGTGATCACTGTGGATCTGCTGCAGAGGATCGTCGGTGAGGCATGCCGCACGTTTGATACTGCCAAAGACTGCAAGACACTCCTGTCCAATCTGTTCGAGCTGGCAGCAGCTGATCGGTTTGCATCCCGGGAACTGCCGTCGTTCATTTCCCTGCCGGAGCATGAAGAGAAGGAACAGATACCATTCGATAAGGAAGAACAGAAGAAGATCTGGAAGGCGTACGATGACGGTGACAGGCGCGCTGCAGCTCATCTCCTGATGATCTATACCGGCATGATGCCGGGAGAAGCAATGCTGCTGAAGACTGAGTACATCAGCCTGGAAAACCGCACGATCATTCGCGCCGGACTGAAGACGAAGATCCGGAAACGCACACCGATCGTGCTGGCAGACTGCATTCTGCCGGTGGTCCAGGATCTCATGGATCATGCGATGCCGTCCGGATACATTTGGAAGCGAAACGAAAAGGCATGGTACGAAGACTACTATGCCGTTCTGGAAGAAACCGGCTGCCGGAAACTTCCGCCATATTCCTGCCGGCATACCACGGCAACCGCGCTGGCCGTGGACAGTAACGTTGCTCCGCAGACAATCCGAAAGATCATGCGGTGGTCGACGATCCGGATGCTGGATCGTTATGCGCATCCGCAGACATCGGACGCAATTGCGGGCGTAAATCAAATCGACCGGCCGAATGCTGACGAACAGCCGATTACCGGGTGACTTTCCACTGCTGACGTACTGCTGACATTGTCCGCCGGAACCGTTGCTATTACTGCATCTGTGTTCACCCTGCTAAGGGAGTAGTGTCAGTGATGGCAGCCCGGGTTCAAATCCCGGCTTCTCCGCTTATTCCGCTGAAGCATATGCTTCAGCGGTTTTTTATTCCCGAATTGCACTTGTGAAAGAAGATGGGTGGTTCCATCGTTATATAGGCAGATGGGTACCGGCAGTATGAAGGAGGCAGGGGTATGAGAGTACAGGTTCGGAGAGTGCTGTGCACTGTGCTGGCTGTATGCCTGCTTGGCTTTGTTCTGCCTGCTTCTGCGGACAGAACAGACATAAAAGCCCTGCAGGAGCGTCTGATCTCGCTGGGATACGAGATCGGGACCGCAGACGGAATTGTCGGGAAGAAAACTTCCGCGGCAATTATGCTGGCTCAGACAGCCCTGCAGGAAAACGGATATGATGTACAGCCTTCAGGGTCTCCGGATTCGGAAACCGTTTCCCTGATCATGCAGGCGGAAAACACCGACCTGCTGCGGACCCTGCGGATCGGAAGCTGGGGCAGCCGGGTAAAGGAAGCCCAAAGGCAGCTGACAGGCCTGAGCCTCCTGCAGGACAGCGCTGACGGAAAATACGGCGCGAACACGGAAACTGCGGTGAGGGCATTTGAAGAAGCGATGGAAAAGCAGGTTCCGGAGAAGATAAAGGCGGACGGAAAACTGACACCGGATGAATACACCCTGCTGATGGAAGACCTGAGCGTATATGGATTTGAGGCGCCGATCTGTTTTGACGACAGCCATCCGGAAAAGCTGAACGGGAATTACCTTTACGCAAAGCATGCCTGCCTTATCAATGCATCAACCGGAAAAACCCTGCTGGAAAAGG
>LVAK01000141.1 GCA_001604035.1 Clostridiales bacterium Firm_05 | reverse complement strand
TCATATGAGAGAAGAGAAAAGCAGATCCTTGATGTCATCAAGGCTTACGGCATCAACTCTATAGAAGAGTGTGCAGACGTATGCAAGGCAAAGGGTCTGGATATATACAAGCTCGTTGAGGGCATTCAGCCTATCTGCTTCGAGAACGCTAAGTGGGCTTACACAGTAGGCTGTGCTATCGCTATAAAGAAGGGCTGCACAAGAGCTGCTGACGCTGCTGCTGCTATCGGTGAAGGCCTCCAGGCTTTCTGCATCCCTGGTTCCGTTGCTGACCAGCGTAAGGTTGGTCTTGGCCACGGTAACCTCGGAAAGATGCTCCTCGAAGAGGATACAGAGTGTTTCGCATTCCTCGCAGGCCACGAGTCATTCGCTGCTGCTGAGGGTGCTATCGGTATTGCTGAGAAGGCTAACAAGGTTCGTCAGAAGCCTCTCCGTGTTATCCTCAACGGTCTCGGAAAGGATGCTGCTCAGATCATCGCTCGTATCAACGGTTTCACATACATTGAGACAGAGATGGACTATGCTACAGGCGAAGTTAAGGAAGTATTCCGCAAGGCATACTCAACAGGCCTCCGTGCAAAGGTTAACTGCTACGGCGCTAACGATGTAAGAGAAGGAGTTGCTATCATGTGGAAGGAAAACGTTGACGTTTCCATCACAGGTAACTCCACAAACCCGACTCGTTTCCAGCACCCTGTTGCAGGTACATACAAGAAGGAGCGCACAGACGCTGGCAAGAAGTACTTCTCAGTTGCTTCAGGCGGCGGTACAGGACGTACACTTCACCCTGATAACATGGCTGCAGGTCCTGCTTCCTACGGTATGACAGATACAATGGGACGTATGCACTCTGACGCTCAGTTCGCAGGTTCTTCTTCTGTTCCTGCTCACGTTGAGATGATGGGACTTATCGGTATGGGTAACAACCCGATGGTTGGTGCAACAGTTGCTTGTGCAGTTGCTGTTGAAGAGGCTATGAAGTAATAGTTGAACGCCTATAATACGCTATAAAATGAAATCCTGACAGGTCTTGCGGCTTGTCAGGATTTTACCATATCTAGTGTTCTTTATGTGTTATGTCACCGATTTTATATCTGACTGGAGATGATTTGACTTGTCGAAGCTGATGAAATACCTGATCTTTTCCTTTATTACTGTCTGGATACTGATAGTAATTGGGTACAGCCGTGACAAACTTGGAGGTATACTGGCGCTGTGTATGTTAATGCCGACGCTGGGAGCGCTATTCGTAAAAGCAGATATAAAGGAAATGGGGTGGAGACCAAAATTCACTCAGAACTGGAAATACATAGTCTTTGCATGGCTGTCGCCTACAGTATTTCAGATCATCGGAGCGGTTTTATATTTCCTTGTATTTCGTGATGACTTCGCCCCAGCCGATGCGTTTCAACGTTGGATGCCGCCAGCAGATTATGATGAGTTCCGGAAGGACGGAAGTCCCTACATATCAGTTATTGCAAGTGAGATATCCGATTCGCTAAATCCATTCACAGCGTTCATCCCCGTTATTTTAGCACTTGGAGAGGAGATAGGCTGGCGTGGCTTCATGTACCCGGAACTGAAAGCCGGTTATGGGAGGACTAAGGGACTTCTTATCGGCGGCGTGATACACGGTGCGTGGCACTTCCCGGCAATGTTGCTTGCCGGATTTGAATACGGAAAGGATTACATAGGTGCACCACTGCTTGGACTTGTCGTGTTCTGTTTTTTTACAGTGGCTATGGGTATCATCTCTGATTTCCTTTATGTAAAGTCAGGCAGTATATGGCTGCCGGCGATATACCATGCGATGATAAATTCCGCATTTAGTCCACGCATGGTATCTGGCAACCACCACCCTGAGCGGTCGATCTTCGGTCCTTCAGACATTGGACTTATCGCCATGATTCCTATGGTGACTTGTGCAGCGTTCCTGCTCTGGTATCAGTACAAACATGAACAGATGGAGCTTGAAGAAGCTTTTGACGGCATCAGCTCCTCTGATAAATAACACCTTCTTAGTCAGCACAGCGGCAGCTGATGAGGCTGTGAAGTGTTCTACAATAGGAAATACTTATCTCCTGACGGATCTTTTGGTCTGTCAGGAGTTTTTTATCATAACCCGACTGCTATCAAATTCTACAAAATCAATTATCACTGTGATAACTAAAGTTACAATTATCAAAATTACAAAAAAGCCTTAACTTCGCAATATATGACCGGAAAAAATCTTGACAAAGAATGTGAAAAATGATAAGATTAAAAAGAATATTGTATATATTCATAAGTTTATACGATCTGTAAACTAACAGGTATTTATTTGATTGGAGGATGATGCAATTGAATCTATCTCGACGCAGGATCAAGGGCAGAAAAAAAGCAGTTGCTGCTTTTCTCAGCGTTGCTCTCGCAGCGAACACTTGTGCTATGATCCGTATAAGTGCACTGGGAGAACCACCTGCCGATGCCAAGACCGTTGGCGGCAATATCGTGGAACGATCTGGTGCATATCTCAATACTAAAGTTAATGCGGATAAAAGCATAGGTGATGACAGGCTTGTAAATGATACCACCGATGCACTTATAGCCTTCCGCAAGGCTGGAATGGCAGCTCCGGAAGGAACGACTGACTGGCTTGCCGGAAAGGATGCCCCCGGCAATACTGATGTAACCGCACGTATCGCTGCTGGAGAAGCCTCCCGTGAACGACTGGCAGAGCTTTCCGGCAGACAGAATAAGGACGGAGGCTTCGGTCTTTATCCTGATTATTCCAGTGATGTTCTTGATTCTGTCATTGCCCTCCAGGCTGTCAATGAGACTGGTGGAGCCGGAGATATTTCCGGACAGGCTTTGTGTAATTTCCTTATAGGTGCAGTAAATGAGGACGGGGGCTATTCTTATACCGAGGGCGGAGCCAGCGATCCGGAGCTTTCGGCTATGGTCGTTTATAACATCGAGAAATTCACTTCTGCAAGCAATAATGGTGCAGGTTTTTCCGAGGAGCTCCTTAGCTACGTTTCTGATAATATCCCCGATAATTACGGTGACAATGGTATTGCGGCAACTATATATAAGTATATGGCAATACAGGCCTCCGGCAAAGATTATGATGCAGCCGGAGTTGTTTCCGAGCTTGAAAAGGCTCAGAAAGCCGACGGAAGCTTTGCAGAGAGCGTTCATGCCACATCTCTTGCTGTAAGATACCTTAGCGAAGCAGATCTTGATTCTGCTATCAGCGTTTCTGTCTTTGATACAAAGCTCAGTACGACAGCCGTCAGCAAGGATAAATCTACAAATATAAAGGCATTGACAAATATAAGTTACATTTCTCCTGTTAACGCCATCCTTGATATGAAGATGACCGTATTCAACGGCGATGCAGTGGTCTACGAAAAGGTGACTCCCGTATCCCTTTCTGCCAATGAGACCTCTGCTGAGATAGAGTCCGGTGAGTTCAAGCTCTCTGAGCCGGAGGATAACGGACTGTACGTCCTTGCAGAGCTTTACAGAGGAGATGTTCTCGTTAAGGCACAGAAGATCAACCTTTCTCTTGAGGGGGGCGAGACAGTTTACTCCACAGAGATAAACAAGGTAACTCCCGTGCCGGACAAGAGATTCATATATGTCGGTGAGGAGAGCCCGGTCGATATAGCCTTCGACCTGCTCTATGCCACCAATATTGAACGTGACGCAGTCGTAAAGACTATTGTCACCAAGGACGGAAAGCAAGTTACCTCTGCTTCTGATAATGTAAAGCTTATCCCCGAAAAGAATATACTGACTGCCGATGCGCTAAGCTTCTCGCCTGATACCTCCTCCGAGGGCAAGTATGAGATCACAAGCATCTGCGAGTACAACGGAAAGGAAGTATGCAGGGGAACTGCGGAGATATCCGTCTGCTCTGTTCCCGAGATCGAGGAGAATCCAGATGATTCTGATGAGGCTAAAGCCACTCAGTTTGAGATAACCTGGTTCGGCCCTATAGCCAGCGACTATTACCTTTATGCCGGTTCAGAGAAGGAGATCTCCGCCGGTGCAGAGATAAACTATTATTCCAATGGAACATTTTCCGGAAAGGTTGACCTCACAGTATCTAAGGGTGAGGATATTCTCGCAGAAACTTCATTTGATGTATCTGTTCCGAAGGGAGAGACTACATACTTTGAAGGAAAGGCTGAGTTCCCGGTATTCAAGGCTGAAGATCAGATTTCCTTCATGGCTAAGAATACCGGAGAGTACATTCTTTCTGCAAAGCTCTACGCCGAGGACGGCGAGCTCATTGACGAGGGCTCCAGAACGATATATGTAGTTGATAAACCTGTACAGGATCTTGTTCTTCGTAGCTCTGATGACGGAGACGGAACAATAGACCTTTCATGGAACGATATCAGCAGCGATGCCGAGAGCTACAGCTATCAGCTTTACAGAAATACCAACAAAGAAGGCTGGGAGGCACGTTCTATATGGAACGAGGAGGAACATATCAGAGTTCTGAATGTATATCCTTATCAGCCGTTCCTTGTGGAATGGATGAATGATACAGTCAGCGACGGTGAAACACCTGCCGGAAAGGGAATATTCGATATCGATCCGGTGCATATCGCAACTTTTAATAATGATCCTGCTACATATCTCTATAACGAGGACGGAAGCTGGAAGTGTGATGTAATATTCTTCGGAACATCTGACAGTAACTCAAACTATGATATCAGTCAGAATGCAGTAATTGAGGTACAGAAGTTTATTGACAGCGGACGAGGAGTCCTCTTCGGACATGATACTATTGGTGAAACAGGATTCAATAACTTTACAGAACAGGCCGGACTGATGATCGGTGCATGGAATATCAGCCGAACAACATCTGCGTCAGTAGTAAAGATCGGAACACTGACAAATTACCCATGGGTGATAAGAGGAGATCTTACAATTCCGAATACTCATTCGACATCTCAGTACATAGTTGATGCGACAGAGTGGATAACTCTCAATAACTATAAGTATGTATATCCGGATACAGGCTATAAAGATGGCTTCTACCTCTGTACCAAGGACAATATAGGTATGATACAGACCGGAGACAGTACCGGACAGGCTACAGATGATGAGCGAAAGGTCATCGCAAACACCCTGTTCTATCTCTATCAGATATCCCAGCAGACAACTGCAAAGGATGCCTCATTCTACGATATTGATGCGCCCGACAAACCTGCTGAGCTTTCCTCAGTCCTCAAGGACGGCAAGCTCGAACTGACCGTATCCTCTAAGGATAATCCTACAGAATATGAGTACTACGTAAGTGCCAACCCTGGTTCTTCTGACGGCGAGAGCATTCTTTCAAATGTGGAGAAGCATACTGCATTCAGTGATCTTGCCGGATTCGTAGTAAAGGTAAGCTCCGATCCCGAGAGTGATCCGTCACTTCTTGAATATAACGAGGATCGTGACAAGATACTCGGTATAATTCCTGCAAATGCTGATGGAAAGGCTGTACTTACAGCTGTTCCGGAGGATATGAGCGAGCAGCAGTACGTTCATGTATTTGCCGTTGATAATGCAGGCAATGTAAGTGAGGAGTATATAACTCCATTTGCAGAGAGCGGTCTTAACGCCGATATCCGTACAGATAAGAAGCTTTATGCCGGCGGTGAGACAGTTGACGTTGTAGCCGAAGCGCTTTCTGCACCTTTCGGCAGAACTGCGGATATGAAGATCGAGATCAACGATGATTCCGGTTATCCCAGAGCAGAGCTTGTTGCCGAAAATGACAAGGCTCTCAGCGCTGGCCAGAAGCTTGAGAGTGAGACACAGTGGATAATCCCTTCAGATGCAACAGGAAAGTTCACAGCTTCTGTCAAGTGGATGAAGAACGGAGAAGTTGTCGCCGAAGCAGAAACTCCTTTCAGAGTTGCCAACGGTGAGAATGTATCCAATACTATAACAAGCGATAAGAAAAAGTACGCTTCCGGAGAGCCGGTCAATCTTGATTCAGCAGTTTACAACGAAAGCACCGCTGCTTCTGAGAATGATCTTGTTATGAAGATAAAGGTAACAGATGCCTCTTCAAATGAGGTAGCATCCTTCGAGCACAATATAGGTATGCTTTCTCCCGGAGATTCTGCCTCCTATAAGGATGCACTTACTTCTGTTACTCTCCCCGACGGAAAATACACCGCCTCAGCAATAGTCGAGCAGGACGGCCTGGAACTCTCTTCTGATTCTGCCGAATTTGAAGTTGAGGGCAACGTTTCAGTTTTCACAGGAAAGCTGGATCTTGAGCCTGGTGACGGCAAGGCTAAGGCTTCTTTCAGCGTCACTAATTCCGGTGCAGAGAACGCAGATAGCGTTATAGTAAGAGTAGATGTATACAAGGAAGGCTCTGACGATAAGATATATGCCTACAGCGAGACTGTTTCCATAGGTGCAGGAGAGACGGTTGACCTCTCCGGAGAGTTTGATCTTCCTGCTGATCCGAATGGCAGATATTCAGGTGTGCTCTCAGCTGAGTACAGAGGAAGCTCCTCCGACCTCGACTATGACGGATTCGATTATGCACCTGCCGTAACCACGATTACCACAACAGCAGCTACTACGGCGAAGACCTCTCCGGCAACTACAACCACAACGGTCGTACCAGTTAATTCGCCAAAGACCGGTGATGGAAAGATCCCTGCCTATATGTGGCTGATATCTGTGATCAGCATAGCCGGACTGGTAGTGCTGAAGATAATGGGAGGAGAAGAAAATGAAGAAAAATAAGATAACAAGAGCTGCGTCATTTACAGTAGCAGCGGCTTTCACTTTCGCTGTAGGAGGCGAATTAGCCGGAAGAGCTTTCAATAGCGGTAAGTTTGAGAGCGTTCCGCTTGCTATTTCAGGAGTATCCCGTAATCAGACAGTGTATGAGCATAAGGATGCCGAAGTGAAGGTGCTCTCTGAGGAGGAGGCGCTTCCGGTCTCCGAAAGATTATCAAACGCAGTATCCTCAAACGACTCAGAAACTGTTGCATCTATATGTGACGAACTTATAGCCGGTCTTGAATCCGACAGGGCTCAGCTTGCTGAAGTGTCAGAAGACTTGTCCGAATGGGCAGATGCTGAGATAGTTGATCGTGAAGAAAAGTTCATAAATAGTTCGGAAATAAAGTATGCACGAACCATAGAAGCACTTACCGAGCTGAAAAATGGTTCCTCGCCGGATAAGAACCTTGCGTTCATAATAGACAACCTCAAGGGTCCTGAGGAGTTTTACCGCTCTGATGCTGCCCCGACTACGATATCTTCCGGAAAAGCTATCAGCACGGAAAGTGGTGCTAAGTCCACGAAGAGCACAATAAGTGCTTCTCCGGCAGCGACCGCAGATGATCTTGATTACAAGAAAGAGAATCCTTCCTATGAGGCGATTAAGAAGGTGGCAGACGGTTTCAGTGACGTTTCATCCGTTTATCTTTATGTAAAGAATGCCATAAAGAATGAGGCGTATATCGGTTCAAAGAAAGGCGCCGAGATAACCCTGGAGCAGTGCGGCGGAAATGACATAGATCAGGCATCTTTGCTTGTAGCACTTTTAAGAGCAAAGGGTATTCCTGCAAGATACGTTTCCGGAAGAGTAGAGATAACTGCTGAGCAGGCTATGGAGCTCACCGGAGCTGAGGATGCTGCTACAGCCGGAAGGATACTTTCTGAGAGCTATAAGGAAGTCTCTTCAGTATCCCAGGGCGGAAAGACAGCAAGATACAGATTCAGCCACACATGGGTAGAGGCATATGTTCCCTACACCGATTACAGAGGTGCCGGCAACAAGACCGGTGACAAGGTCTGGCTCCAGCTTGATCCTTCATTTAAGAAGCTGATCACCAATTCCGAGGAGATACAGCCTGAGTTCTCCGACTCCGACAAGGCTCTTATGGCTATGGTCAATGAGAACGCAGAGAAGTATCCCGGACTTATTACTCCAGCCTCAGAAGATAAGGTGATATGTAAGTTCAGAACGATAGATCCTGAGAATGGAACTTATCTTCCGTCTTCACTGCCGTATACCGTTATCGAAGTAAGCGAAAGGAACTCCTTCGTAAAGGACGCCGACAAGGATAGCATAGCTATAACTATAGAGGGTGAAAAGCTCCTTGATGCTCCGGTTGCCGAGCTCTACGGAAAGCCGCTGACGATAACTTATGCACCTGCGACTGATTCTGATAAAAAAGTAATTGAAAAGTATGGCGACATAACCAAGGCGCCAGCCTATCTCGTAAACGTTGTTCCTGTAGTGCAGAGCGGTGACATAAAGAAGACCGGAAGCAAGCCTGTTTCACTCGGTGCAGTTCAGAAAATGACGACTGCTATTAAAGAGGGCGAGAACTCAGTTATGCTGGAGGATACCCTTCTCGGAGGCTCTGCCTATGCGATAAACCTTGATCTTCAAAAAATATCCGAGGTGGATGCTAAGAAAGCTGAGGAGAGAATGAACGCCATCAAAGATAGCGATAATTTCACAGGTATGCTCGAAGCAGATATAATGGGAACATTCCTTGATTACGCAGGCAAATTTTACTTCTCGCTATGTGATTGTAACGATGCAGGATCAGCATTATCCGGTAACGTTATCGCTGACAGAAAGCTTGCCCTGGCTATAACCGGATACCGCTTTGAAAGCGAGGTTTCCTGCGGAGTAGTGCAGAAGCTGAATCCCGGCTCCTTCTATATTGATGTAGCCTACAACGATTACTCTGTAATAAGCCCTGTAGGAGACAGAGAAGCTGAAAAAACCTATGCTATGGGCGCTGGCGAAACGAGCTCATACTACGAGGGATATATATGGGAGCAGCTCGTCAATAAAGGCAAGACCGGAATATCTACCAGTGCCGTTATTGCAGCTGCTGCAAAGGAAGGCGTGGATCCTGTATATATCGTACCTGCCAACATCGAAGAAAAGCTTGCCGAGTGCAGCGTTTCGGAAAATGTTAAGGAAGAGATTAGAAATTTCGTAAACCGTGGAATGGGCGTTGAGCTGGTACCACAGACACTGCAGATAGGCGACTGGAAGGGAACAGCCTACACGGCCTTCGATATGAAGACTGGGGCAGGCTCATATATGATCTCAGGAGGAACAGCCGGAGGCTCATCCGCCGATAAGTTTGAGTTCCTGTTCCAAGTAAATATGTTCCTTTTCTCACTGAACACCGATCTTTCACTTATCAGCATATCTAAAAGCTACGCAACTTTATTACAGGGCGAGGTACTTAATAATGGAGAGGATATATTCAAGGGTGCTGTTGGAGTGATCAGCGGCGGACTGGCTCTCGGTTCAGCCTTCAAGATGAGATATGACACGATTAATTTCATCTTTGATTACGCCGAAAGAGGGGATGCTTGTCTTGATGATTTCGTAGGATTCACTTTGAGAAATATCTTCGATACGCTTCGTACTATAGCCGGCCTTTGCGGCGAATTTATCAGTGAGGTTGCACAGAATGTGATAGATTTTGCGAATACCATTATTGATGCATTCGAGGCTGTATATGATGGTACAGAGAGATATGAGGAAGATGGTTCGATAGCTAACGCAGATAATGTTATGAGCGCTATAAATATTATAGTTGATCTCTTAGGACTGCTCGGTTAATAAAAAAGCGTACAATTAAAAAAAGATATCAGCCTGTAAACCTTCAGTAATAATATATGTCAGTACAATATTTACTGTTGAAGAGGCTGAGAAGAAATAATTAAGGGCAGTTCACTGAACTGCCCTTTTTACTATCTATTTGTATTTTTTAAATACTCAAGGAATTTCTGCTTGAATCCATATCGATCTGAAAACCAGAGAGCGGACGAATACATAAGCTCGCAATGCTCCGGGAATTTAACGTGGATGAGTTCGATCTTTCTGAAGAGATTTTTCTGCATTTTCTGGCACTCTGCATTTTCTGCAATTGAATTGAAGTAAGCCAGATAGCAGATAAGAAGACAGATCAGATCAGGATCATTTTTCAGTTTCTTATCGCCTTCAAGCTGGATGAGATATTTCAGTTCATCGAGAAGCATATCCGGTACTCTGGTATCGGAAGAATCTCCGATCTTGAATATCTCCGGAAGCTGCTTATACTCAGGGAATCTGCCTGCGATACTTTCAGCAGCATAGCTTCTCATAACGCCGATAACGTAGAGAAAAAAAGTATCCGGATCAGCTGCAGCATCAACTACTCCTTTAGCCTTGACCTTTTCAGCGCAGTCATAGGCAGCCTTGATATATATGTTCAAAACATTATCTTTATTAACGAAGATCATAACGTCACTTCCGATCGTTATTCCGTTAAGGAATGATTATTTAAGTGGATAGGATTAGATCAGGAACTCATATCCGCCGACAGATCTGATATTCAGAACATTGCAGCAATCGGTTCCGAAGAGCCGTTCCATTTCCTTGATATATCCCGGGACCATATAGTTTGGCACAAAAGCCTGTATAGTTCCGCCGAAGCCGCCGCCGTGAACTCTTACAGCACCGGATCCTGAAAGGTATTTTTTCGACATCATCAGTGCAAGGGATATGGGCTGATACTCTGGAGAGCCGGCAGCAAAGATATTCTGGAGAAGCATTGCTGATGACTGGCCGGATTCATTTACAAGCTCAAAGAACCCCTCAGTATCGCCATTATTCAGAGCTTCCGCCTGTAGTGATGCTCTTTTGTTTTCACTGAAAAAGTGTGCGGCACGAAGAAGCTCTCTGTCGGAACACTTATCTCTGAGTTCCGGGAGTCGTTCATAAAAGTCATTCTCGTCAGCCTCACGCAGAACAGAACATCCAAGCATTTCTGCAACATGGCACATTTCGCTTACGATTGCGGAATACTCGCTGCTGAGAGAGGAATGGCTGCTCTGAGTATTAGTGATGCAAAGGGCATAACCGGCTGAACAGAAGTTGAGATCTATTTGGGAGATAATGAGTGAATCCGGTTTCTCAAGATCGAGAAAAACGAATCCTCCGAGAGAGCTAACAAGCTGATCCATGATCCCGCTTTTCTTGCCAAAGTAGGAATTTTCAGCGTAATTTCCGATAAATGCGAGCTTTTCAGCTCCTACAGGCAACCTGTTATAATGTTTGTCGATGATATTCCCGATGAGTATCTCGAAGGCAGCCGATGAAGAAAGACCGCTGCCGTCAGGGATATCTGATGTGATATAGGAATTGAATCCGCCTATTTCAGTTCCGTTTTCAGAAAAGGCCGATGCTATCCCACGGATAAGTGCAGCACTTGTGCCTGTTTCTTCATTTTCCGGGGAAAGCTTATCAAGGGAAATATTGATCGGCTCATAACCATCTGATACGATCCTGATAACGCCTTCATCGTTGTACGAAACCAGAGCGATAATATCAGCGCTGACGGCAGCAGCAACTACACATCCGTGCTGATGATCGGTATGATTTCCGCCTATTTCAGTTCTGCCCGGAGCGGAGAAAACACTTATCTCGCTTGATTCTGGAAAAAGACTGGAGAATTTTTCTGCCGCAGACATAAAGCGTGCTCTCTGTCTGAGGATTGTCTTCTCAGAATTGCCATAGAGTTTGACGAATTGATGATCGAAGGCTCCCGATGAGAGACCGTTTATAAAAATGCTGAATTCCATAGAGCCTCCTTGATGTAGAAAAATACTAATTATATTATAAATGAAAAAGTGAAAAAAATCTATAGTTTTCGGAAAAAACATGATGTTTCATTTCACAAAAGCTTTAATGTGTTTTTAGTGATTTTAACGAAAAACACATTAATTTTAAAATAGTATTGACTTAATTGAAACGATGATGTATACTTTAATTAAAGGAATATGAAAAATTAATTTGATATTAGTTAAATCATGCGGTGATGTCGTTTAAATCATCACTATATCAGGGTGCTTTATGAAAGGATGCGAATTATGGCAGAAATAAAAATGATTGGAAAGGCTAACGGAAACATCCCCTGGCAGGATAAGCCTGACGGATATGCACTTCCGGTCTGGAGATACAGCGAAAATCCTATAATCGGCCGCAATCCTCTACCGAACGTTGCGAGGATATTCAACAGTGCCGTTATGCCTTACGAGAATGGCTATATAGGTGTGTTCAGAGGTGAGCAGCGTGACGGTATGCCCCATATCTACCTTGGAAGAAGCAAAGATGCACTGCATTGGGAGTTCGATCCGGAGAGGATACCATTTACTGACAGCGACGGAAAGCCGTTTATGCCGATATATGCCTATGATCCGAGACTTGTCAAGGTGGAGGATACATATTACATAATGTGGTGTCAGGACTGTTACGGACCATCCATAGGAATAGCAGCTACAAAGGATTTCAAGAAATTCACCCGTCTGGAGAACCCATATCTGCCCTATAACAGAAACGCAGTTTTATTCCCGAGAAAGATAGGCGGAAATT
>LVAK01000140.1 GCA_001604035.1 Clostridiales bacterium Firm_05 | reverse complement strand
TCGAAGCAGTCAGCGTTCTTAGCGCCCTTAGAAGTCAGGTGACTCTTATCGGAGCCTTCCTCACCGTACTTATCGCTGTTGGAGAGAGACTGCATTATGAGAACGGCATCGTTCATCTTTATCTCGCCGTTGCAGTCAGCATCACCGTACTTAACGTCGGTAGGATCCGGATCTGTAGGCTGAGTAGGCTTTGTAGTGGGCTGAGTCGGAGGATCGATCTTACTGCCGCCCTTTCCGCCGTCCAGATTGCTCTTTTCGCCGGATGAATAGAAAGCGTTGAGTGAGAGACCGTTTGCGCCGAGAGCAGTCTGGTGGTCGAGACCGATATACTTTCCGCTGGAGGTCTGCCAGAGGGATTCCTCGAAGAGACCGTACTTATCAGCGTCCCAGTTCATAAATGTTGAATCAAGAAGTCCGCCGGTATCTCCGGAGTTAGGGTTGATACACCAGAATGTATGGTTGATATGGTGGTCTATCATGTAGTCACGGAGGAGAGTCATCCACTTGAGGTTGGCCTTATTGTTCATATGTCCGCCCCATTCTCCGATGAGGAGGGGAGCGATATCCTTATCGTTGATGTATGCCCATGTGTCATACCAGTATTCATCCAGGAGGGACTGAGTATCGAAAGCGCCTCCATCAGCGTCCTCTAAGAGGTGGAACCAGCTCTGGTTATAAACGGACGGACCGTAGTCGTGAGGAGAGTATACGATCTGAGATGAGGATGGGAGTACAGGATAGTCCTTAACTCCACGGAGGTTACCGCCCCACCATGCGCCGTACCATTTTTCCTCGCCGGGCTGAGGATTGAACTTGTCCGGATCATCCCAGGTATAGCCCTTGTTGGTCATAGGAGACTGCTCGATTCCCTCTACGAGGATAAGAGCGTGAGGATTTACTGCAAGGATAGACTTAGCGCATTCTTCGGCAGAATATCTCCAGTTGTTCTTGTCGGTGGAGTCATCCCACTTTGCCATATTGGCCGGGCAGGTAGTTCCGTCGTACATACGCTTGCCGTGAGGCTCGTTTTTGAGGTCATAGGCAAGGATAGTATCGTCATTTGAGTATTTTTCAGCCAGCCATGTGAGAGACTCTATCCAGTCGTCCCATGTTATCTGCTTTTCGGAGAAGTGGCCTGTAGCCATTCCGCCGCAGTCATCACAGGTGGGCTCGTAGTACCACAGAGCGTAGTTATGACCGGAGTTGTGTGAAGCAGGGCTGTGTACGTCGATAAGAGCTTTTACACCGTGCTGCTTGCACTTCTTCATAATGACATCGAATATCTCCATTGAGTTCTTGAGAGTTTTTCCGTCTGCCTCAACGAAGTCCTTGTTGATATTGCCGTATTTTCCGGCAGGAGTTACAGTTCCGTCCTCGCCGATCTCATCCTGCGGAGGAGAGTAGCTTGCCTGAACAGAGTTTACAGGAAGGGGTTCTCCGTCCATCCATGAAAGGAGGAGCTCAGTGGAGATAGGGAAACGGATGATATTGATACCGTGGTCAGCGATAGTCTGGAGCATATCATCGATATCTCTTGCGTAAAGACCGTGGGGAACGTTTTCGGTACAGTTCATGCCGAACCAGTTAGCGCCGGTGAGCCATACTTCATTGCCGTTCATGTCGTAAAGGCGGCTGCCTTTTGCTGTGAGCCAGTCGTCGTTGCAGTCGTCAACAGCGGCTGCCGGAACTGATCTCATCACTTTGTCCGTTGGGACAGCGTAAACAGCGCAGTTGAGCGCAGTTGCTGCGGCAGCAATAGCCGCAATAGTTTTTAATCTTGGAATCATGTTAATATCCCTCTCAAATATTTGTTATTGGTTTATAGCGTATGATTATGATAACTTTTAAAAGATCTGCACTTCTTTTAAAAGGTTTCATTCTGGCATTTCAGGGAGCTCAGTCTTGCCGAGCAGAAACTTCTGTACGGAAAGAGCGTCCTTTCCGGTAAGGAGTGAGCCCGGATCATAGCAGTCAGCATTTGCAAGTCCCTGCTCTGTCATAGCAGTTTTTGCAGAGCCGCCAACAGCATAGAGATCTCCATTTGAAAGCGACTGCATTATGAGCACAACATCGTTCATCTTTATCTGATCGTCGCAGTCAGCGTCGCCGTATAATTTGACCTTTATACCTCCGTCTGAAGGCTTTGTAGGCTCAGTAGGCTGCGTGGTTTTATCCTCAACGTCAATGACCTTTCCGTCAGCGGTCTTTCCGCCGTCGAGATTGCTTCCTTCAGATGAAGCATAGTTTGCGTAGAAGTCATTCAGTGAGATACCGTTGACGCCAAGAGGAGTCTGGTGGTCGAGACCTATGAACTTCTTTGTAGTCTGTGTCTTCCATATAGCCGGATAGTAGTAGTTATCGTACTTCTCCTCATCCCATATGATATCTGTCTTGCCGACACAGGTACCATCGTCCTTGCGCTCAACACTGAAGCGGATATCCTTCCAGAGTCCGCCGGTATCTCCGGAGTCATCATTGAGGCACCAGAAGGTGTGGTTTACATGATGATCTATCATATAGTCACGGATAAGACCGAGCCATTTCTCATTATCTCCTCCGTCAAGCTTTCCGCCCCATTCACCGATGAGAAGGGGATACAGATCCTCTTCCACCAGATAAGCCCATGTGTCGTACCAGTAATCCTTGAGAAGGCTTTCTGTAGTGAAGGTCTTGCTCTTGTCATTGGAGTAGAACCAGGGCTGGTCGCTTACTATAGGACCGTAGTCGTGGGGGGAGTATACTATCTGTGAGGTGCCGGATTCCGGCAATACTGGGTACTTCCTTACGCCTCTGAGGTTTCCGCCCCACCATGCGCCGTGTCCCTCGAAGCCTTCAACACCTTCTATGAGTATGAGAGCATGGGGATTGTTAGCGAGAATGGCATCGGCACAGTCTTTTGCAGCCTGCTTCCAGTTGTTCGGAGCGTTTGAATCATCCCATATAGCGTCCACCGGAGCTCCTCCGTAAACACTGTGGGGCTCGTTTTTGAGGTCGAAACCGATGAGAGTATCATCGTTCTTGTATTCCTCCGCACACCATGCAAGAGTATCGATCCAGACCTTTGTGGTTACTTCCACTTTTTTGCCGTCGTTGGCCTTGAAGGTCTTACCGTACCAGATGCCATAGTTATGGCCGGAGTTATTGGAATCCGGGCTGTGGATATCGATGAAAGCCTTTACACCGTACTTTTTGCACTTGGCAAGGAGTATATCAAATACCTGTCTGCTGTCAGCGATAGAGCCGTC
>LVAK01000139.1 GCA_001604035.1 Clostridiales bacterium Firm_05 | reverse complement strand
AAAAATTATAGTTGTTAGTGAGTTTTCGGATAATTGATGGTGTTAGCAACGATTCAATGCGTCACACCGCTTTATGTATAGAAATTGGCTCAAAATTCTTAGTAGTAAAACACCCCGATTTCTACTTCTATTTTACTACTAACGACGTCCGCAATTTGCTAAAACTTGCCGCGTTTTGTAGTTTTCGCTCCGTTCTGCCAAATTGGTAGTAGGAAAGAAAAGCTTCGATATACCACGCAAAATACGGCAAAGCAGAGCAAATCAGAGAGGAAAAAACGTATGATAAAAGTTATGTTTGTCTGCCACGGCAGCCCAATCAGCGATGCCGCGTTTTCGTCGATATATCGCCGTTTTGGGCGATGAATAAAACGATTTTTCCACAGATTTTCCACACTTGATTTGACCCGAACTTGTACATATTTTTCAACAGTATTTCCCTGTTTTAAGAGCCCGATATCATTATTTTATCATTTTATTGATTATCATAGCCTCCCTGTGGAGGCTTCTCTTTTTTAAACGCATAAACTTATCTCTTAACAGATAATAGTATTTAGGAATAATCTGTCTGATCCCTTGACATTCTCCTAAAGCTTCTATAATGTCGAAAGTTCAGATTGCTTTTAAGACTTTTTTCTTCTATACCGAAAAAACATCTTGACACTTGCTGCAGAATTACTGAATACCGATGCTGATCTTTGTTACTCCTGCATCTTTCAGTGCATGCAGCACTTTCGCATTGACATTATCGGATGAAGCTCAACACCTATCCCCTCTGTGATGATGAAGTGTTCATTCAGCGCATCTATGATCTTTTTTATTCGGTTTGCAGCCAGTGCTGGTGTTCCACCGCCGAAATAGAGACTGGTCGCTTCCTTTCGCTCAGTATACTGATTGCCAATGAGATGTATGCCTTTCTTACACGTTCACGCAGCTGCGGATTTATTTTGTCACTTTCTCTATAGCCAGCTGTACCACTATTTAAAATTCAGACATTTCATACTGAAAGAATAGATGCTCAAAGCTGCTGAAAAAATACTGTTTCAGCAATTATTCCCCCAAGGGCCAGGTATCATGAGCAGAAATGACACTGAGCTGTTTTGATGGATTTCTGTATGCGATTTTATGTTTCTCCACTAATGGTTAAAAAACGATATATTGTGCGTACATTTTAAAATATCCGGCACAATATATCAGTGAATCAACGTAAAGTATCATTTACATTTGCCGAAGCTATGATATAATAAATCTGCAAATAAAAACAGAAACGTTATTGCCCGGAAATTTTTCCTTATGCAGGAATTTATTGGCAAGGTAAAGTTCCCGGAGCAATATCAAGGCAACACCGCAAAGCCTTCAGCCAGTCTTTGTACGGTGTTCATTGAGGGAGGATGTATCATGTTCATCAATTCAAAAAAACTCATTGCTTCTGCCGCTGCATTACTGGCAATACTTCCGCAGTTTGCGATATCGCCGCAGTACATATACGCTGAAACATCGGCTGTCACAGAATGCGGAGGCTGGTTCGAGGAGGCATATGCAGAATGGGACGCCAATGCTATCGGTTCCGATGTGACCGTAAGCTATGCCGCCGCAGGCGAAACATCGTTTACTGTGGCGGATTCAGAACTGATAAGAGGTTCAAGAGTAGATATTCCCGGACTGAAAGGAAACACCGATTATACACTGAAAATCGAAGGTTCATCGGGTTCTGCGAGCTGTCAGGTCAAAACTCTTTCATATGACCGTACCGGCTACGCTCATCAGGGCTTTTCAGACATTGGCGCATACAATGATGATGGTACATTAAAGCCTGACGTAACCGTGATATATGTCACAAACGAAAATAAGGATACCATTACTTACAACGGTAAGACAGGTCTTTACAATATCTTTTTCAGTGCTAAGCCAAAGAATGTCTGCTTCCGCTTAATCGGCACACTGGATGTTCCTGCCGGTACTGTTGCCAATGACGGCAGTCATAATGACGGCTCAAATATGCTCTATCTGCAAAACAGTTCCAATGTAACTGTAGAGGGTATCGGCGACAATACCGACCTCATTGACTGGGGCATCGAGATGAAACGCTGTACAAGCTGTGAATTCCGCAATCTTCATCTTGGAAACTACCCTGACGATGCAATAGCAATGACAGGTAATGCAGATATACTCTCAGAGCATATCTGGGTGCATAATAATACAATTGAAAAGGGATATAATCAGTTTGCAGGCAACGGTCATGTAGATGCTGACAAAGCAGACGGTGACGGCTCACTGGATATGAAGTGGGCGCAGTACATAACTGTTTCTTACAACGAATTCATAGGCTGCCACAAAACTTCACTTGTGGGCGGAAGAAAAGATCAGTTTCAGGATAATATCACTTACCACCACAACTGGTTCAATGGCACGGGATCAAGAAATCCCCGTGTAAGAAACGCTCATGTGCATTCATTTAATAACCTCTTTACTGACAATACCGAATATGGCATCTGCGCTTCATATAACTCAAAAGTATTCTCTGAGTGTAATTATTTTGAGAGGACAAAGTCACCGCTGTATGCCATAAATATGGGCAAGGATGACTATTCGGGTACGATAAAGTCGTTCGGTGATGTGTTCGATGACTGCCAGCCTGATGAGGGACTCGCATATCAGATCATCGATAACAGGACCGATTCAACTGCTATAGCTAATCTGATATCCGGCGGAGAGAGTTATGATAACTTTGACCTGAATCTTTATGAATATACGGTTCAGTCCCCTGCTGATGCAAAGACAGATATTCAGCAGTATGCCGGCAGAATGAGATCGGTCGCTGCCGCTGATATTCCGGCGCCCGTAATCCCTGTTGAGACTTCCGTCAGCGGTGACATCAACGGAGATGATATTTTTAATATATCAGATGTTGTCATCCTTCAGAAATGGCTGATCGCTGTTCCTGATACACATCTCGAAAACTGGAAAGCAGGAGATCTTTGTGACGATGACGAGCTTGATGGATTCGATCTCTGTCTGATGAAGAAAAAACTAATAGAGAAATAAAGAGAGAGGTATCCGATCATGAGAAAAAACATTATAAAAAAATGCTCTGCAATTGCAGCTGCTGCACTTATCACATCGGCTTTTACAGCAGTGGGCAGTAACGGGGCAAAGCTAAGTTACATACATAATGCACACGCAGAAACAACTACGGTGATCGAAGGCGTAAAAACTGAGAGTGCAGGAGGCTGGAATGAGATGCTTTACCTTGTTGTCTCGGGTATTGCTCATTATGACGTTACAGGCGTTTCCTACAGCGGAGCTTCAAACGGCAGCTTCTCCGACGAAGATCTCAGATACCTTGTAAGAGATACAGATAACGGTCTCAGAGTAGATATTCCCGGGCTGAAAGCAGGTAATTATACAGTAACGCTTACGACCTCAAAGGGCGAGTTTACCGAAAGCGGTATTTCAGTAAGTGCTCAGGACCGCTCCGGTTATGCACATTTCAATTATACTGACGGCGTTGGTGCTTATACCGACAGCGGAGAGTTAAAGCCTGATGCAAAGGTGATCTATGTTACAGATGAAAACAAGGATACTGTTTCGGTAACTTCCAAGGACGGTACAACAGTAAGCGGTATCGGTAATATCCTCAATTCCGCAGGTCAGGATACAGGAGAAGGTACCTGTTCCAACGGCAGCACTGTTACCAATACCAACAGCGGCATAATCAAAAAGCTGGCTGAGGACGGCACTCCTCTTGTTATACGTATTGTCGGAAACGTCACAGCCCCCTACGGACTGACAGCTTACAATACAACTGATTTCGGCGGCCTCAAGGGCGATAACGGCTTCATGGCAAGAATGAGATCGGGTAAGGATATCACTATCGAAGGTATCGGTACTGACGCCTGCATAAACGGCTGGGGAATACATTTCATATGCGAGGAAGCTGCTCCTGAGTTCGGCAAAAGCTTTGAAGTCAGAAATTTAGCATTCAGAAATGTTCCCGAAGACGCTGTTGGTATGGAGGGCGTTCAGGTGAACGGCGTGGTCACCGCCTCAGTTGAGAGATGCTGGATACATAACAACGAATTCTATGTACCGAACATTGAAAAGCCTGCCGAATCCGATAAAAAGCAGGGTGACGGCGCCTGTGATTTCAAGCGTGGTCAGTATTTCACCAACAGCTATAATTACTATGAGGGATATCATAAAACCAATCTGGTAGGCGCTAACGACAGCAACTTACAGTATAATATCAGCTTCCACCACAATTACTGGAAGGATTGTGCTGCAAGAGGACCGATGGCAAGACAGGCGAATATCCACATTTACAACAATATCTACGAACATCAGACTGACGTTGGTCAGGATTCCCGTGCAAATTCGTACTTCTTCTCTGAGTATAACTTATTTGAAAACTGCGATGACTGTACAGTTATCAAGTCAGGCGGCGCTATCAAGAGTTTCAATGATGCATTTGTAAACTGTGAGCATCAGACAACAGGTACAGTTGTGGAATCAAAAACGCAGGCAATTTCAAATAATAATAAATTCCCAGACTTCGATACTAACGAATCACTTTCATATATACCAACAGGTAATTACGTTCTCGAAACAGATACTTCAAAGCTGAAGGCAAATTTTGAAGTTGACGGCGGTACTATGGACGAAAACTCAACATCTCCCGTTATCATCGATGCCGCTCCTGTTTTTGTCAACGGAGACATCAACGGAGATGGTATGTTCAATATATCAGATGCTGTCGTACTTCAGAAATGGCTGATCGCTGTTCCTGATACACATCTCGAAAACTGGAAAGCAGGAGATCTTTGTGACGATGACGAGCTTGATGGATTCGATCTCTGTCTGATGAAGAAACTGCTGATCGGTGAGACTGACGGATCTCATTAATGTGTTGCCTCTGCTCTCTATCTGCATATAAGACAACACCGCATAAAGATTGGAATTATTTCAATGCCCATGAGACAGGAAGGCTTTGTACGGTATTGTCTTAGGAGAGTTTGGTTGATTTGTAAGGGACAAATCAGATATATCAGCTACATGATCTGTGCAGCTGATTATTTTTTTCTCCAGCCACACAGTTAAAACGGGGGGCGGGATACAAAAAACTGACTCCGCTTGAATTGCGAAGCCAGTTCGTTGCTTTATTCAATTTGCCATATTTCTGCAATTTATTTCTCAGGAAGAGAATCAATAAGCTTGAGTGTATATTTCTGGATGGAAAGAGCATCGTTGACCGTAACACCGTCACCTACCGAGCAGCAGTCTGCATTTGCCCAGCCCTGAGATGTCATGTGGTTTACGTCACTGCCGTTGAGACCGTATAAAGCAGGGTTAGCGATAGCCTGCATGATAAGAACGGCATCGGAGATATTTACGCCTCCGTTAACGTTTGCGTCACCGACAAGAGTTGCTTTGACCTGTGTTGTAGTTGAAGTTATTTCCTTTGTTGTTGTCGGAGGAGCAGTAGTAGCCTTTGTAGTAGTGGTAGTGGTCTTTGTAGTAGTTGTTGTTGTAGTTGTAGTTGTAGTTGTTGTGGTGGTGGTGGTTATAGTAGTTGTTGTCTCAGCAGGCTTTGATGATTTGAGATACTCATCAACTAAACCTGCCCAGTACTTGCCCTGTGCCTTAGCGATCTCGATGCCCTCACGCTGTCGCTGTTTGAGCTGTTCTCTTTCAAGCTGAGAGAGTGCAGCGAACACGGTGCCCAATCAGCAGAAGCACATTTTCTCCGATATATCGCCGGTTATGGCAATGAATATAACGAATTTTTCACAGTTTTTCCACGTTTGAATTGACCCGAACTTGTATATATTTTTCAACACTTTTCTTCCATTTCAAAGGGACAATATCATTATTTTACCATTTAATCAGTTTTTTCATTGAATACAACAAGTCACACGAATCACACAGAAAGATTGTTCCACATTATTATTATCAGTAAGCCGTCCTAAGACGGCTAATTTTTTATGTTGAAAAACAGTATATTATACTATCTTTTTTCTGATATACAAGAAAAAACTTCTTGACTATCTCAACTCTTTCGGGTATAATAATATAAAGAGGTGATGTTATGATTCTTAGGCCTGATTATATTAACGCAATAGAGCCATTTATAGACTCCCCAATCGTTAAGATACTCGCCGGAGTTCGTCGCTGCGGCAAATCAACTATACTTGAAATGGTTGCAGCTGAACTTGAAAAACGAGGTATAGCAAAGGAAAATATCATTGAGCGCAGATATAACGAGATCATGTATGAGGACTTCTCCGCTAAGGAGATGTACGCCGATATAAAAAATGCAATATCAGAAAAAGGACGCTGTTACCTGCTCCTTGATGAATTACAAGAAATAAAAGGCTGGGAGAAGGTTATTAACGACCTTCTTGAAAACAGCGATGTAGATATATATGTAACAGGTTCAAACAGCAAGCTGATGTCGAGTGAAATATCCACATACCTCACGGGCAGATATGTGACGATCCATGTCTATACACTCTCGCTTCGTGAGTACCTGACGTTTAAAAACAAAGATGTGTCTCAAGCAAGAAACGTATTCGATGAATATATACAATATGGAGGTTTTCCTCTTGTAGGTATCAGCAGCTTCGAGACTAAGTCTGCGTATCAGATCGTTGATGGTATATACGCTTCGGTCATAACAAGAGACATATCAAAGCGTCATAAGATACGCAATAAGGAGCTCTTTGACAGAGTTGTTCGTTATGTGATTGAAAACGTTGGTATGACCTTTTCGGCTAATACGATAGTGAAGTTCCTAAAAAGCGAGAACCGTAGTCTTTCCGTCGAAACTATCTACAACTACCTGAAATGGCTCGGTGAAGCATTTATCATCTATCCCTGTCAGCGTTACGACCTTCAGGGCAAAGCTGTACTCAAAACTCAGGAAAAATACTATCTTTCCGATATTTCTATCAAGTACAGTCAGATGGGCTTCGATACCAAAATGCTTTCAGCTGTCTTTGAGAACATAGTGTACCTCGAAATGAAGCGCAGGGGTTATGAGGTCTATATTGGCAAGAACAATACCAAGGAGATCGACTTCGTTGCAGTTCGCAGAGATGAAAGGATATATGTCCAGGTCTGCGTTCAGCTTCCCGACGGCTCCGACCGTGAAACTGCTAACCTTATGGATATTAAGGATCACTACCATAAATATGTGGTATGCCGCGACCCACTCGCTTTAGGCAACGATAACGGTATCGAGATAGTGCATATAGCGGATTTCCTTATGCGTGACAAATGGTGAATGGAGCATTGAAATGAATATAGATAACACTCTTTACAGCGGGCGTCCAACAGAAGAACGTTCCGAGGTTGAAATGGCTATATATGACAGACTTGACTCTCTTGGCATCGAGTACAAGAGGGCCGACCACGACCATGCAGATACTATGGAGGACTGCCTGCTGATAGAATCAGTGCTTGGTGCTAAGATTTGCAAGAACCTCTTCCTCTGCAATCGTCAGAAGACAAGTTTCTATATGCTGCTTATGCCCGGAGACAAGCCATTCAAGACAAAGTTCCTTACATCGCAGCTGAACTGCGCCCGTCTATCATTTGCGGAAGCTGATAAGATGCAGGAGTATCTTCATACTATCCCGGGCTCTGTTTCAGCTCTTGAACTGATATTTGATACTGATAACAACATTCAGCTTGTCATTGATAATGACCTTATGACCGAAGAATACATCTGTGGACACCCAGGCATAAATACTTCGACAGTCCGCCTGCTCCGTGAGGATATGCTCAGATATGTATGTGCGGCTAAACATGAGCCAACTTTTATCAACCTTCCAACAGAGTGATATTATTCGTATATTTGTATTGGAGCTTGATAATGACATCAAGGGTAAAAACGAAGAAACCTCACGAAATTGACACGAAGAAAAGACGAGATAATGTTATGAAAGAAGCAGCTCCCGAGAGGGAGCTGTTGTTCATAATATTAAATAAATACTTATGTTGTTTGCGTATGGTGAAAGGGCTGTTACTGCGGTAGCAGCTTTTGCCTTTTCTGACGATTGACCTTTCAGCCCTGATGTGGTATAATGAACCTATATTCAGCTGTGCTTGGAGGAATGAACATGGAACTGCGTCTACTGGAATACTTCCTGACGGTCGTACGTGAGGAAAATATATCAAGAGCTGCCGAGGTACTTCATGTCACGCAGCCGACACTCAGCAGACAGATGAAGGAACTGGAGGACGAGCTGCACACCACGCTCTTTATCAGGGGCAAACGGCTCACGCTGACCGATTCAGGCGTAATGCTCCGCAGACGTGCGGAAGAAGTTGTCACCTTGATGAAGAAGATAGACAGTGACTTTCAGGAACAGGAAGAAATTAGCGGTATCATATCGGTCGGCAGCGGTGGCCTGAAAGCGGCAGAGATACTTCCCGAACTAATCGCGCATTTCCGTGAACGCTACCCGCTGGTCAGCTTTGATATTCTAACAGGTACGGCTGACCGAGTCAAGGAAAAGCTCGAACATGGACTGCTTGACTTTGGTATCCTGTTAGAGCCTGTGGATATAGAGAAATTCGACTATATCCGTCTACCCGCAAAGGAAACATGGGGCTTGCTGATGCCTGCCGATCATCCACTTGCGAAAGAAAAAGCAATTTCTCGTAAGCAATTGAAAGTGCTGCCTTTGGTGGTGACGAGTCGTACAGCTTTGAAAAGTGAGATCGAAGAATGGCTGAGATGTTCCGTATCAGAACTGGACATTGTTGCAACCATGAATCTGATCAACAATGTTGCACCTCTCGCAGAGCGTGGTATAGCGTGTGTGCTGACGATTGAAGGAGCAGTCGATCTGTATGATCCAGCAAAGCTCACGTTCCGACCGCTTACACCGGAACTGTCGTTTACCTCGGTGCTTGCGTGGAAGAAGCTCAGTCCCTATTCGGGTGCGGCAGGAAAATTCCTTGAATATATCAAAAGTGTTCAAACTGAAAAAATGTACAGGAGGAATCAATATGAGACGCAGTGACAGAGAAATCACCGATAGCAGTGCAATCGAATCATTCATCGCAAAGGAACAGATCATCAGGATTGCTTTCTATGATGATGGAGATATTTATATCGTTCCGGTCAATTATGGGTACATCCGAGAAAATGGAAAATACTCATTCTATTTTCATGGTTCAAGAGCAGGCAGAAAATTTGAGCTTGCAAAAGCATCGCCCAAAGTCGGATTTGAGATTGACGGCAAGTATGAGCTTCTTGAAGCAGAAACAGCCTGCGATTTTTCGGCGAAATTCCAGAGCGTGATAGGAACAGGTACGCTTTCTCTTGTTGAGGATAAAACTGAAAAGATACTTGCTCTTAACTGCCTTATGAAACAAACTACAAATAAACCTGTTTGGGAATACAAAGATGAAATGCTGAACGGTGTTGCGGTATTCAGACTTGATGTTGATAAAATGTCTTGCAAGGCTAAGTGAAAAAGAAAAACTATACATTTCAGGCATACCAAAGTATAGGATATAAGCATTTTACATATGGAGCAATCTATGCTATAATGAGTACAGGACATAAAACCTGTACTCTTTTTTGTGGGGTGATAGAATGAAAGTGACGAATACAAGCATTTCCGACAAGGAGCTTGCGGAGGTTTTATCTCAGGCAGGAATGGACAAGAAGCAGATAAAGGCTTTTCTTTCCGAATGCTGCGGTAAGGACTGCTGTGCCGAAAAGGTGCATATACTGCGAAATGCAAGGCGTTCTTTGCTCGATTCTATCCACAAACAACAGGCGTTGCTTGATAAACTCGACTATGTGATATGGTGTACAGAGCATAAAGAAAGTGAGGGTTGACTATGAAAAAGCTATTGTTATTGCTGACAAGCTTTGTAGGGCTATGCCTAACTTCCTGCGGCACTGCTGTGAATAGCGGTATGGATTTTTCCGAAACCTCATCGGCTCAGACAAATATTTCAACTGTATCTTCGGCAGAAGAATCACAAAGCGAAAGCTCAAACGACACGTACAGCGAAGAAAAACAAAATATATCCGATAAATCGGAAATACATGATAGTGTATCAACAAGCAGTGATATGCTTGTTATCTACTTCTCCCGAACAGGCAACACCGAAAAGATAGCGGAATACCTGATCGAACTGACCGATGCCGACAGCTATGTGATCGAAGCAGCAGTACCTTATACCGATGATGACATCAAATATCAAGACGATAATTGCCGCGCAAACAAGGAGCAGAATGATAAAACTGTCCGCCCTGAGATCGCAAACCCGATAGG
>LVAK01000138.1 GCA_001604035.1 Clostridiales bacterium Firm_05 | reverse complement strand
ACTTCGTACAACCTCTGAATAAGGGAGGGAAAGATAAGTGGCAGAAGTTCGTGTTGGCAAAAACGAATCCTTAGATACAGCTCTCAAGAGATTCAAGAGATCATGTGCAAAGGATGGCGTAATTGCTGAGGTACGTAAGAGAGAGCATTACGAAAAGCCTTCAGTAAAGCGTAAGAAGAAGTCTGAGGCTGCTCGTAAGCGCAAGTATTGATCTTACGAAAAATCTATGTTGATAAAAGCGATCCTTCGGGTTCGCTTTTTCATTTATTGAACGGAGTTGACAATAAACATGGGATTCAGACATAAGCTGACAAAAACAGAGCCTGATCTCTCCTTCAGAAGGACAGTTGATATCCGTCCGGAGTTTCTGAAAAAAATGGGCATAAAAGGACTTATCCTTGACGTTGATAATACTCTGACAACTCATGACAATCCTGTTCCGGCAGAGGGCATAGAGCAGTGGCTGGAGGATATGAAAAACGCCGGGATAAAGCTGATAATTGTGTCGAACAACCATCCGGAAAGAGTAAAGCCCTTTGCGGATCCGCTGGGGCTCGACTGTGTGTGTGACAGCGGCAAGCCTCTGAAAAAAGGCTATACAGAGGCAATGAAGCGCATGGGACTGAAACGGAAGGAAACTGCCGCCGTAGGAGACCAGCTCTTTACAGATATATGGGGCGCAAAGAATGCAGGGATCACATCAATATTCGTTGAGCCTATGGAGCTTGAGGGAAAACACAAGCGCTTCATACGCTTCAAAAGAGTGCTGGAGAAGCCGTTCCTGCCGAAAAAATTCATAAATGATAAAAGGAGTAAATAAATGGTAAAAAAGATCCTTGTTATACACGGTCCGAACCTCAACCTGCTGGGAGAGCGTGAGCCGGGCGTGTACGGAAATTCATCAATAAGCGAGCTTAACAGCAATATAATCGACAGAGCAAAGGAACAGGGGCTGGAGTGTGAGATCTTCCAGTCCAACCACGAGGGGGCTATCATCGATAAGCTCCATGCCGCAAGAACAGCTTTTGACGGCGTTATAATCAATGCCGGAGCTTATACCCACTACAGCTATGCGATACGTGATGCTATCGCTGCAATAAAGATACCATGCATAGAGGTGCATATCAGCAACGTTTTCGCAAGGGACGAATTCCGTTCCAATTCAGTGATAGCTCCTGTTTGCAAAGGCAGCATAAGCGGCTTCGGATTTGGCAGCTATTATCTTGCTGTCCAGGCTCTTGCTGAGCTTTAAGGAGGCATTTGCACTTTGACACGTTTAGAAAAGTTATTCAAAGAGTATACCGGCGCTGATTGTGCGCTGATAACCTCAGACATAAACAGAAGGTATTTCACAGGTATGAAATCATCTGCCGGCGTAGTTCTTGCCTTTCCTGACAAGGCTTATCTGCTTATCGATTTCAGGTACATCGAAAAGGCAAGAGCGACTGTAACAGCAGCAGAAGTAATTGAAATGAAGAAGCTCTTTCCGCAGATCACTGAGCTTATCAGAAAACATGGTGCAAAGTCAATGGCCATTGAGTCGGAGAATATGACTGTGAAGGAGCTCAACAGCTACAGGCATTTCTTTTCAGACCTGGAGATCATCGATACTGATGACCTGAGCAATGCAGTGAACAGTCTGAGGATGATAAAGGATGAAGACGAGATAAGCTGTATCCGAAAGGCTCAGGAGATCGCAGAGACTGCACTTGAAGAGCTGCTGGCTTTTATTCGCCCCGGAGTTACTGAGCGAGAGATAGCCCTTGAGCTGAACCGCCTGATGTTCCTGCACGGAGCAGAGGATCTTTCATTTGAAACCATAGTACTATCAGGTGCAAATACATCGATGCCCCACGGCGTTCCTTCCGATAAGAAGGTAGAGGAAGGGGAGTTCGTTCTCATGGATTTTGGTGCCGTATGGAACGGATATCACAGTGATATGACACGTACTATATGTGTGGGACAGCCGACAGATGAAATGAAAAAGGTATACGATATAGTCCTGAGAGCACAGCTTGCAGGTATTGAAGCAGCCCGGGCAGGCATCACCGGCAGTGAGCTTGATGCAGTAGCAAGAGACATAATAACCGCCGCAGGCTATGGCGAGGATTTCGGCCATTCACTCGGTCATGGAGTAGGGCTTGAGATACATGAAAAGCCCAATGCTTCCCCGAATTACAAGGTCCAGCTTCCGGCAGGAGCAGTTGTGACTGTTGAACCGGGAATATATATTGCCGGAAAATTCGGTGTTCGTATTGAAGATTTTGTCATATTGAATGAAAATGGATGCGAAAATCTGACAAAATGTAATAAAAATCTCATAACTTTGTAATAATCTCGATAAGGGTATTGCAAAATCTATGAAAATATGGTAAAATAAACTATAATCTATATTTTGAAAAATACGGAGGTATTTCTAATGATTTCAGCAGGAGATTTCAGAAACGGCGTTACTTTTGAGCTTGACGGCCAGGTAGTACAGGTCGTTGAGTTCCAGCACGTTAAGCCTGGTAAGGGAGCCGCTTTTGTAAGAACTAAATACAAGAATGTAATCACAGGTTCAGTTGTTGAAACTTCTTTCAACCCTACAGCTAAGTTCCCTACAGCTTTCGTTGAGAGAAAGGATATGCAGTACAGCTACACTGACGGCGATCTTTACTACTTCATGGATCTTGAGTCATATGAGCAGGTACCGATCAGCGCAGACAAGCTTCCTGACAGCTTCAAGTTCGTTAAGGAAGAGATGATCTGTAAGGTACTCTCTTATAAGGGAAGCGTTTTCGGTGTTGAGCCGCCAAACTTTGTTGAGCTCGTAGTAACTCAGACAGATCCCGGCTTCAAGGGCGATACAGCTACAAACGCAACAAAGCCTGCTACACTTGAGACAGGTGCAGAGATCAAGGTTCCGCTCTTTATCGATGAAGGTGAGAAAATCCAGATCGATACAAGAACAGGCGAATATATGTCAAGAGCATAATTCTTTTCAATACCATTTCTGAGAGGAGGAGCTGTTTATGAAGCTTACAGAGAAAATGTCTTATTTACAGGGACTGCTTGACGGTCTCGATATCGATACCTCTACAAAGGAGGGCAAGGCACTGGTTCAGATGTCAGAGGTCATGTCCGAGCTTGTAATGTACGTAGAGGATCTTCAGTCACAGGTCGATGAACTTACTGAGCTCTGCGACATTCTTGACGAGGATCTCGGTCAGGTAGAGGACGACTTCTACGAGGACTGTGATTGCTCCGGTGACTGCGATAGCTGTGACGAAGAGGACTGGAGAGACGACGGGGAAGACGATGATGACGATTACGACTTCGACGACGACGATGATGATGAGCTTTATGAGATCACCTGCCCAACCTGCGGTGATACTATCCTTCTTGATGAGGGAATGATCGATGAAGGCTCCATCAACTGTCCAAACTGCAACGAGCTCCTTGAATTCGATTATGATGACCTCACTATAGAGGATTTTGAGGGTGAAGCTGAAGAAGCAGAAGAGGATAAAGAATAATAAAAGTTAAGCGGACAAGATATCTTGTCCGCTTTTATCTTTCATATGTAGCGAGAATACGCAGAGCCACCTCACGGCGTGTCTGGCGGGTATTCATTGCCTGCTTTTCGATATACCTGTGAGCCTGTGGCTCGGTAAATTTTAAATATTCCATAAGAGTGCATTTTGCACGGTTAATGAGCCGCATTTCGTCGATCTTCGTGAGGAGACCGGCGTTTTCTTTTTTCAGCCCCATCATTCTTGAACGTGAAGCAGAAAGACTTCGCACAGCGTTTATGATCTTCTGCCTGTTTATCGGCTTGGAAGCTACGGCAATGCCTGAATCTGAAACCTTTTCTGCAAGATCATCCCTGATGTAGCTTCCGCATATAAGAAGTACTGCGGCAGATGTGGTCTCAGAAATTCTGAGTGCCAGTTCCTGACCGAATTCATCCGGCAGAGGGCAGTCTATGACGGCCAGTTCCGGCTCAGCTTCTGAGTGCAGTGATCTTCTAAGTTCATTCCCGCAGGCTGCGGTATGAACAGTGCTGTAGCCCTCACTTTGCAGTATAGCGGAGATACTGTCCGTAAAATCGACTGATGAGGAAACAATAACAGATCTTTTCATGCTTCCACCTTAAATGAATTTGAAATAGGCTTTGTCCTCAAATTCGTCCTTACTTTTAGCGAGATTGTATTCCTGTATCTCAGTATCAAGATTTCTGAAGATATTTGACCGTATTTCAGGAGAAAGGGTACGGCTGACAAAATCGCTTTCCTTAGCTATGGCAACTGCCTCTTCAAGAGATGAAGGCAGTGAATCAAAGCTTCCGGTGGCATTGCTTTTCATAGTGCTGTCGAGAAGAGAGCAGTCGTTCTGTTTTATGCCTTCAATTCCGGCAGCAAGTATCAGCTTGAAAGCAACATATGGGTTGCAGGCAGCATCAGCGGAGCGGAGTTCTATCCTTGGGGAAATGCCAACGGCTTTAGGTATGCGTATGAGCTGACCGAGATTCTCGAATGACCAGTTTACGAACTGAGGAGCATAGCCTATACCAAATCTCTTATAGGAATTTGTGGTGCAGTTCAGAAAAGCAGTTATCTCACGAATATGTTTAAGAAGGCCGGTGATAAAGCATTTTCCCTCATGCGAGACACCATCGGGACCGGGAGAAAAGATATTCCCGCCGCCTTTTTTCAGGCTCAGTGAGATGCTGAGAGCGCTGCCGTGTTCATCTGGTAGGGGCTTTGCCATAAATGATGCAAAGAGTCCGTTCTGAGCGGCAATAGATTTAACAACGGTCTTGTAGTGAGCCATATTATCAGCGGCAGTGACCGGCTCGTTCTCACGGAACTCTATCTCGTTCTGTCCCGGACCATGTTTATGGCAGGAGCTTTTGGGGCTAAGGCCCATCTCCTCAAGCGAAAGGCATATCTCACGTCTTGGGTTTTCACACTTATCCAGCGGAGCTACGTCCATGTAGCTGCCCTTGTCGTGAGGTATCTTTGTAGGTTCACCGTGCTCATCAAGCTCGAAAAGATAGAACTCGCATTTAGTACCCATTTCGCAGGAGAATCCGTCAAGTCTGAGAGAGTTGATGAAGCTTGTGAGTTCGGTACGCATATCGCCGGGATAGTCAGTGCCGTCCATATTTTTCAATGAGCAGAAGAAGCGCACAACTCGTCCGGACTTAGGTCTCCAGGGGAGAACTGAAAGAGTGGAGATATCCGGCACCAGAAGCAGATCAGAGCATCCCTCATGGATACATGAAGCGTCGAAAGGGATGCCGTATTCAAATGCTCTTGGCAGCTCATTGGGCATGATAGCGAGATTTTTAAGGCTTCCTGTCATATCACAGAAAGTCAGTCTGATAAATTTAACGTCGTTTTCCTCGACGAAATTAAGGATCTCTTTTGGAGAAAAGCTCATATATACGACCTCCGAATAATGATCTCATCATAATATTATACTACTTTTCGCAGAAAAAGTAAATAGAGAAAAGATAATAAAACACCGAAGGCGGCAAACACTGGAGGTTCAGATGATAACATCCATTCTCTACTCCATATCTATGCAGCCTTCGGCGTATTTTATTTTTCTTTTTTCAGCAGATATCTTAACTCAGCCGCAAGCCTTTTACGTCGTACAGTTATCCCTCTCAGCGGTCTGAACAGCCATGCTGCCGGGAGCAGCCACTTGTGCTCATATGCCCAGGGATACCATTTTTTATAGTGACTCATCGGCGGGAAGATCCTTTGTATCACATATCTTCCGGCGGTCTTGTTTTTCTTCAGACCTCTGGAAACTCTGTTATATATGACATTGAATTGATTTCCGTATGTACCGGAGAAAATAAAATAGTCCAGAGCTTTTTTATCCTCAATGGACAGCTTTTTAAGCGAGAACACTTTATCGGCCAGCTCACGGCAGTTTGCTTCAAAATCTGTCATATCGAGGATGCTGAGCTGCTCCGAGATATAGTCCCAGTCAAGCTCATCACCGAATTTTCTGATGAAGACATATATATCCAGCAGTGATCTTACACCGGTTCCGCCGTAGAAATAGTGCTTATGCTCATGTGAGAGCATATAGATATAGAAATTCTCATTTGAGAGGTGATAACCGTAGCTGTTATCGTCATCCTTTATGAGCCTGTCTCTTATATCCTTATAGTAGTTATAGAAGATATTTTCCGGATTATAGGTGAACAGGTCAAAGTGCATCTCGTAGTTGTATACAGGCTCCTTGAAGTAGGCATCATCGTTCAGCTCGCCGTAATGGCTGACAGTGAAGCCCAGCTCCAACATGATATCCCTGATTTTTTCACGGTATTCAGGATCGCAGAGTATATCGTTGTCAGACATCTGGCGCATACCTAATTTGGGGTACCAGTCCTTCAGGAGAGCGCCTTTCAGGGGCATATACCATATCTTTTCGCTTTCAAGTCTTTTCAGTATCACATTTCTCTGAGCATCAAGGAGAATATTCTTTCTGACCGCTTTTTCCTTGGCCTGAGTCATGGCATAGTCCTTTATGCCTGCTGCTTCAAGTCCATAGGCGGCAGCGGCAGTGAGGATGTGCTTTTCACAGGTCTCAAGCAGTTTTTTTGTATCTATAGAGGCTGCTCTTTGTGCTGACGGAGTAATGCCGTTGACAGTACAAGCAGTGAGATATAGCATATCATAGGCGCTTTTTCTGTATTCATTTGCTTCCATTTTTTTCGATCACTCCGTTTTCGGTAAATTCAAGTATCCTGTCACATATTTCAAGTGCAGCAGGTCTGTGAGTAACGATAACGACTGTTTTGTCTGTCATGTTTTTCAGATTTTCCAGCATTCTCTTCTCGGTTTTCTCATCGAGAGCACTTGTAGCTTCATCGAGCAGTAGCACAGGGCTTCGTGAAAAGACAGCTCTTGCCACGGCGATACGCTGCATCTGACCTTCTGAAAGGCCGGTGCCTCTTTCACCGAGGATGGTGTCAACGCCGCAGTCCAGTTCGCTGACAAAATCGTCTGCACAGGCGATCTTAAGAGCTTCTGCGATCCTCTGCTCATCATTTGCAGAAGATTTGTCTGCAAAGGCGATAACGTCACGGATAGTTCCGCTCATAAGCTGATTGCCCTGAGGAACATAGGCGAAAAGCCTGTGGTAAGCAGGGGAGAGCTCTTTAGAAGCTCCGGAGATATCAGTTATGACACGCTTGCCGGAATCCAGTTTGTATATACACATCAGCAGTTTGAGGACAGTCGATTTGCCGCATCCGCTATGTCCGGTAAAGGCAACATACTGTCCCTTTTTTATGTCCAGGCTTATATTCCTGAGAACTACCGGCATATTATCCTTTGAGAGATCGCTGATGCTGTCTGTTGCAGGATAATAGGTGAATTCAGCATTCCGCAGACCTATCGAGGAGAAGCTGCTGTGGTATTCGCTGAGGATATCCTCTATGCTCATGGGCTCAGTGGAGCTTTCGTCAACAAACTTTTCGATCTCCATCAGTCTTTCAGCGCTTGCAGTCATAGCATAGAATTTTGGAAGATAGCCGGTAATATTGGCAAACGGAGACTGTATCTGTGAGATGAGCTGAGTCATTGCAGTGAGAGTACCATAGCTTATAGAGCCAATGAGGATACCGTATCCGCAGTATATCACACCGCCGATATACATTCCCTGCATACCTGTCTGGAAGCCGATATTGCAAAGGTTAGAGAAGCGCATACGCTTCATTCTTGCGGCTCTGTGCTCAGTCATTTTTCCGGATGCTTCATTCTTTGTATCCTCTTCGGCAGCAAATGAGCGTATCATCATCATGCTTCCCAGCCTTTCCTGAAGGAAGATACGCAGCTTTCCGTCTTTTTCCTGTATGTTTTTATGCAGCCTTTTCAGCACTTTCCTGAATCCGTAGGTAGCTATAAGGAGGACAACTCCTGCCGGCAGCATGATAAGAGCAAATCTCTTGTCAAGGATAAGCATCATGACCATTGCGCTCAGCATCTTGACGATCATTCCGGCTATTCCGGGGAGTATATCCACGCAGTTATTGGCGACTACAACAGAATCATTCGTAAGGCGGTTCAGCCATTCTCCTGAGTGGACAGCGCTTACGGTTGCATAGTCCTTACGAAGGATATTGCCAAGAAGTCTTTGCTTGAACAGATTCTCAAGTGAAGATCTTGAATACTCTTCAAGGAAGCGTATCACGCCACGCATAGCTATCTGAGCGATGACGAGCAGCACTACCATAAGCACATAAAACCAGAAACCGCTGCGGTCTCCATCCACAGCGTTATCGACGATATTTCTGAGCAGCAGCGCATAAAGCACTCCTGATGCGCCGTGAAGAGCCTGTATAATTACAAGCAGGAATATGCTCCATTTTTTTCTGCCGGTCACAGAGAAGAGCCATTTTATTGCATTGTTTTTCATGATCTTATCAGCCTTCTGAGCTTTGCCTTAGCTTTTTTGAAAGCTATCCTTATAGGTGAGAATGTCACCCATACACGGCTGTAAATTTTGTAAGACAGCTCGTTGACGGAGTGCTCCGTGCCCTTATGGACGAAGCTTGTCATAACGCCGATGATATCAGCATCAGTTATACCGTATTCCTTGTTTATACAGTTATCACCCAGTATAATATAGTCGTTCTTCCTGACTTTTATAACTCTGTGGAGAACATAGCTATGAGGCGGACGGCGGTAGAGTATAACGTCATATTTTGAGCATCTTTCACTGCCCTTTTTTGTAACAGTGAAGAGGTCTTTTCCCTCCCGCAGCAATGGCAGCATACTGACGCCCTTGTTGCTATAGGTCATGGAGCCGTTTTGTTCAAGGAACTCCTCATAAGTGGTCTTAGTCATCTATTGCACCGATCTCCCTGAGCTTATCTATTATCTTGCGGACGTCACGTCTTGCCGTAGCATCATCCACATCCCATTTCTTCTGCATTTTAGCAACGATCTCATCCTCGGTTGTATCATTTTCGAGGCACTCTATGATGAATCCGGCAGTGCTGTTGCTGCGGACGAGGCCTGAGAATTTAGTTGCGCCTGTTGATACGAGGAGCTTGCTGTCTCCGTCATTATGAGCTAAAAAACCGCTGTTTATCTTCATAGTAATTATCCTTTCATTCCGTTGTAAGCGACCTGAGCAGCTTCGATATCCATATTGCAGCCCAGCTTATAGAGCCTTGTAGTTGCTGCCAGCTTGTCTATGAGCTGGAGAGTTTTCTTCATCTGCGAAGGATCAGCCGGTCTGTAGACCTGCTGGATGAGCATAGTGTAAGCATCGCTTTTGCTTATCAGAGTGATACTGTTGTTCTCTGCACGGGTGAGAATGCATATTCCTCTGACCGGTGCAGACATATTGCAGCCAAGGCGGTGCTTTCCGTTATATGGCGTACCATAGGCGATAACGCCGCTGTCAGTCACCTTGAGCAGGGGCTTGTCATCATTGACCATGACAGCTCTGTCCCCGAAGTATTCCCTCCATAATTTAGTGTGGGTAGATTTGCCTGTGCCGGATTTAGCTGTAAATATAAATCCCTCACCGTCCACTGCAATGACAGAGCCGTGGAAGAGGATAGTATCAAAATCAGGCATCCTGTCAGCGATCTTCCGGTAGACTGCAAGCTCTTCAAGGTATTCATTGGTGTAATTAATGACCTCATGACCTTCCATGATAGCTTCTCTGGCAGATTTTTTTCTTTCAAAATCGATGTTTGCCTGAGAGGTAGTTACTGAAAAATCCGGCTCCTCATCAGAGAGATAGTCCTTGCAGTAATCGTGGACTTTCTCGTATACTGATGTTATCTCTATGACCTTTCCGGCCATTTTGTAAGTGTTTGTAAACATATTTAATACTCCATGTGGTGCAAAAAAATCATCGGTAAATTGATTTTATTATACCATTGCCGGCTGGCTCTTTCAAGCAAAAAACGATTATGTTTACAGTTTATTAACAATTACTCTGTCACACTAAAATAATGACGATATATCTTGCTTTATCTTTTCATTTTTTTTGCATTTTTATGAGGATTCCTTGTAAAAGGCGGTGTTATAATAATTACAGACAAATAATTCTCATGGCGGAGGTAATGGATATGAGATATACAATAAATGTAAACAATGAAAGAGCAGCAAAAGAATATGAAGAGTTCATGTGCAGTCATCCTGCCGGATCCTTCATGCAGTCACTTAAGTGGGCAGAGGTGAAATCAGGCTGGGGCCATTATGCCATAGCCGTCAAGGATGAGAACGATGAGGTGAAAGGCGCAGCACTTATCCTTACAAGAAAGATCCCTGTGCTCAATACATATTTCATGTACTGTCCGAGAGGCCCGGTTTTCAGCAGCGGAGATCAGGAAACGCTGAACGAGCTTCTCGCTTCAATAAAGAAAATCGCAGAGGAGATCGGTGCCTGCATACTCAAATGCGATCCTGCGGTAAAGGAAAACGATGTGAATGCAGAAATGCTCAAAGAGGCCGGCTTCCGTCTTAAGAAGACTTCAGAGGATAATCTTATCCAGTCCAAGAATAACTATATACTTCCCTTCAACGGACGATCAAAAGAGGAGCTCTTTGCAGATTTTCACAAGAAGTGGCGTTACAATATAAGAGTTGCGGAGCGCCACGGAGTTAAATGCAGAGTCTGCGGCAAAGAGGCTCTTGATGATTTCTGCGAACTTATGAAGGAGACAGGAGACCGTGACGGCTTCTGCGTAAGAGGAAGAGAGTACTTTGAGCAGTTCCTTGATGAAATGGGAGACAACGCAAAGCTCTATATGACCTACTGCGGCGGAATGCCTCTTGCCGGAGCTATAAACGTTACATACGGCAGAACATCCAGCTACGTGTACGGCGCATCCACCTGCCATATGAGAAAGGTAATGCCAAACTACCTCATGCAGTGGACAATGATAAGCGCAGCAGCAGATAACGGCTGCGAGGTATATGACTTCCAGGGCGTTCCCCATTACTATGACGAGAAGCACTCCAACTATGGCGTATACCGCTTCAAGAGCGGATTTAACGGCGAAGTAGCTTCATATGCCGGTGAGTTTGATATGACCTACAGCAAGAAGGCTCTCATAATCAATGCCGGTATCTGTATCAGGAAGCTTTTCCTTAAGGTCGCTGCACATTTTTCAAACAAGGAAAACAATAAGGAAAAAGAAGAAATTCAGGAAAAACCATTGACAATTCATCAAAAGGTGGTATAATTGTTATATATGGCTTTGAAGGGACTGACTGTTCATTTGTGCGCTCCAGAGAGAAGGCGGCTGGTGTGAGCCTTTGCGTGCAGGACGGGTGCTTACCCTGAGCTTCTTCGGAAAACCGAAGCGTTTGTCTGCGTTAAGGACAATGAGGGGGGAGCAGCTGCTCCTCTGAATTTGGGTGGTACCACGAAAGCCTTCGTCCCATATGGCGGCGGGGCTTTTTTTGTGTACTGACACTTTTCAGTTCATATTTATTTAAAAGGAGATATATCTATTATGCAGTGGACCGGACTTAACGATCTTCGTGAAAAGTACCTTTCCTTCTTTGAAAGCAAGGATCATACGAGAATGGCAAGCGCTTCTCTCGTACCACAGGGAGACAAGAGCCTCCTTCTTATAAACTCAGGAATGGCTCCTCTCAAGAAGTTTTTCCTCGGACAGGCTACTCCTCCCAACAAGAGAGTTACTACCTGCCAGAAGTGTATAAGAACTCCAGATATTGAGAGCGTTGGTAAGACAGCACGTCACGGTACTTACTTTGAAATGCTGGGCAACTTTTCATTCGGAGACTACTTCAAGACACAGGCTATCGAGTGGGCATGGGAATTCCTCACAAAGACACTGGAGATACCTGCTGAGAAGCTCTGGATCACCATTTTCGAGAGTGATGACGAGGCAGAGCAGATCTGGGAGAACAACATCGGCATCCCTCACGACAGGATAATCCGTCTCGGCAAGAAGGATAACTTCTGGGAGCACGGTTCAGGTCCCTGCGGCCCTTGTTCGGAGATACACTTTGACCGTGGAGAGGCTTACGGCCCGTTTGAGAGCTTTGAGCAGGCAAGTGACTGCGACAGAGTTATCGAGATATGGAACCTTGTATTCAGCCAGTTCGACAGTGACGGCGAAGGTCATTATGCCGAGATGAAGAACAAGAATATCGATACAGGTATGGGACTTGAGAGACTTGCCTGTGTTATGCAGGGCGTAGACAATATCTTCGAGGTGGACACTGTACAGAACATCATGAAGCACATCTCATCCATTGCAGGCGTTGAGTACAAGAAGGACGCCAAGAAGGATGTATCTCTCCGTGTTGTAACAGACCATATCAGAAGCACAACATTCATGGTAGGCGACGGTATCCTTCCTTCAAATGAGGGAAGAGGCTACGTGCTCCGCAGACTTCTCAGAAGAGCAGCACGTCACGGCAGACTCTTAGGCATAACACGTCCTTTCCTCTGCGAGGTATGCGATACTGTTATAAATGAGAATGCAAACGCATATCCCGAGCTTGCTGAGAAGCGTGATTACATAAAGAAGATAATCGGCGTTGAGGAAGAGGCTTTCGCAAAGACTATCGACAAGGGTACAGAGCTCCTTACAGGCTTTACCGACGCACTTAAAGCAGAGGGCAAGACAGTTCTCTCCGGCGACGATGCATTCAAGCTTTCAGATACATACGGCTTCCCGATAGACCTTACAGTAGAAATGTGTGAGGAAATGGGAATGACAGTAGACCGTGACCGCTTCACAGAGCTTGCCAAGGAGCAGAGAGCAAGAGCAAAGGCTGACCATGCAGCAAAGGCCGGCTCATCATGGGCTGACAACAGCATCCGTGTTGATGCTCCTGCAACAATATTCACAGGCTACACCGATTTCGAGGTATCAGAAGCCGAGGTGCTGGCAATATACAAGGACGGCGCTGAGACAGAAACAGCCGTTGAAGGCGATGATGTAGTTATCGTTCTTGATGTGACACCGTTCTATGCTGAGAGCGGCGGACAGGTAGGCGATACAGGTGTTCTCCTCAACGGAGGCAATATCGCATCTGTTTCAGATACAATCAAGTCAGAGGGACACTTCCTCCATATCGCAACCGTAGAGCAGGGCTGTATCCGCAAGGGCGACAAGGTGCTTGCTCAGATCGATAAGGAACGCAGAATGGCTATAATGAGAAATCATACCACAGCACATCTGCTCCAGTATGCACTCCGCCAGGTACTTGGCGATCATGTACATCAGGCCGGACAGCTGGTAAACGAGAAGGCCTGCCGTTTCGACTTCAACCACTTCAGCGCTATGACTCCTGAGGAGACAGCAAAGGTTGAGGCTCTGGTAAATGCCGAGATAATGAGCGCAGTGCCTGTTACCATGAAGGAAATGCCTATCGAGGAGGCAAGAAAGCTCGGCGCAATGGCTCTCTTTGGCGAAAAGTACGGCAATACCGTAAGAGTAGTAACAGCAGACAAGTCTGTTGAATTCTGCGGCGGTACACATATCTCCAATACATCACAGATAGGCCTTTTCAAGATAGTTTCCGAGAGCTCCGTTGCTGCCGGAGTAAGACGTATCGAGGCTGTAACAGGTCTTGGCGTACTTGAGCTTCTCAACGGCTACAAGGATTCTATTGCAAGATCAGCAAAGGCACTCAAGCTTGCCAATGTTACAGAGCTTCCTGAAAAGTGTGCAGCAGTTACCGCTGAGCTCAAGGATAAGGACAAGAAGATCGAGAGCCTTACCCAGCAGATAGCCAATGCAAAGACAGCTTCACTTTTTGACAATGCAAAGGAGATAAACGGCGTAAAGCTTGTAGCTGCAAGACTTGACGGAACAGCTCCTGATGCTCTCAGAAAGCTTGGCGACAGTGTTAAGGACAAGGGCGAGGATATCATAGCTCTCTTCGCAGGAACTATGGGCGAAAAGGGTACATTCTACTGCGTATGTACTCCCGGAGCAGTCAAGAAGGGCGCAAACGCCGGACAGATCGTAAAGAACGTATCAGCAGTAACAGGCGGCAAGGGCGGCGGAAAGCCCGACAGCGCTATGGCTGGTGCGGGAGATACAGCAAAGATCGATGAAGCACTTGCACAGGCTGAGAGCATAATCTCAGAGCTTATAAAGTAATAATGTCTTTACGGGCGGAGCCCGTTCCGCCCGTAACTATATTCCAGAAAAGGAGAATCACTATGGACTGTTTATTCTGCAAAATAATCGACGGGGAGATCCCGAGCACAAAGGTTTATGAGGACGAGTTCGTTTACGCATTCAAGGACATCGCCCCAATCGCACCTATGCACATACTTATCATACCCAAGGCCCATATTGCCAGTGCAAATGAGATAACAGCTGAGAATAGCCAGCTTGTCGGCAAGGTATTTGAGGCTGCCGGAAAGATAGCAAAGGAGCAGGGCTACGAGAGCTATCGTATAATCAACAACTGCGGAGACGATGCCGGTCAGACTGTAAAGCACCTCCATTTCCATCTCCTTGGCGGAGTAAAGATGGGCTGGGGACCTGAGTCACTTGGCAAAACTGAATAAGGAGCAATTATATGGCTGAAACATACAAAATGACGATCGCCGGACTCGAAAGGGAGCTCCCAAGATGTCCGCTCAATGAAAAAATGGATATCGCAGCATTTGTAATGTTCTCCGATGTAGAGCTGACAATTGCCTGCGCAGAGGAGCTTCTTAAGAAGTGCGGAGATTTCGATGTGATACTCACAGCGGAGTCAAAGGGAATACCGCTTGCATATGAAATGGCAAGACAGAGCGGAAAGCCCTATGTAGTTGCAAGAAAATCCGTAAAGCTCTACATGAGCGAGCCTGTAGAAGTAACTGTTAAATCCATAACAACAGTAAACGTGCAGAAGCTTTACATATCAAAGGAAAAGGCAGAGCTGCTCAAGGGAAGAAAGGTGCTTCTCGTTGATGATGTAATAAGCACAGGCGAGTCGCTGAAGGCACTTGAAAAGCTCACAGCGGCTGTAGGCGGAGAGATCGCCGGCGAGGCAGCAGTTCTCGCAGAGGGCGATGCGGCTGACAGGGACGATATAATCTTCCTCGAAAAGCTTCCGCTCTTCTTTAAGTAAGGAATAAATAATATGAAGCGAAAAATGATTGGAGCTGCGTCAGCGTATATAGCGGGATTGTTTTTCGCTTCCTTTTTTACCGGGAACTGGTATATACTTCTTCCGGCAGCACTGTTCATTCTTCTCATAGGACGGCTCAGGAAGTACGGCAGATATGACTATATAGTCATAGCGTCCTTCTTCATACTCGGAACAGCACTTTCATATGGAAAAACAGCATATATATCAAGGGCAGAAAGGGAATACTCCGGTGAAACCTTTACTTTTACCGGCACTGTAGAGGATATACGGAAATACAGCGGCGGCAAGGTAATGTACACTCTCAAGGGACGCTCTGACGGCAGGAGAAAGCTGAAGGTCAGACTGTATACCGACGATAAGGATGCAAGGTACGGCGACCGTATAATTGCCGTGAACTGTGAGGCTGTCTTTCCCGAATCAGATTATCTCTATGACAGCAAGAGCAGCTTCCGGGCGGCCGGTATATCCTTTACGCTGGATTCTCCGGACAGCGTTTCTATAGAGCATACCGGAAGGAAGAGACTGAAAAATGCTGCCATGAGTTATCGTGATGATATGATATCAGAAATGCGGATAGTCCTTGGGGAGGAGCGTGGCAGTTTCCTTGCAGGGATGGTATTCGGACAGAAGCAGGGGCTTGACGAGAATACGAAAACCTCACTTTACCGGAGCGGTATCGGTCATATCATGGCGGTATCCGGACTGCATATATCGATAATTGCAGCGGCAGTCATGTGCTTATGGAAAATGCTTGGTTTTGGCAGGCTGGAGTCCATGATACTGACAGATTCTGTTGCAGCAGTGATGATACTGCTGGCGGATTCGCCTGTATCAGCCATAAGAGCGGCAATAATGATGAATTTCCTCTATGCAGCAGGACTTTTCCGGCGTCAGAACGACACCTTCAATTCACTTGCGGCGGCAGTTCTTCTTATCGGACTTGCCGATCCCGGATGCATCTACAGCAGCGGATTCATTCTTTCAGTGGCCGGCACATTTGGTATCGGAGTTTTCGGCCCCTTCATGACTAAGAAGTTCAAAACTGATACAGTATGGCAGAAGCTGTTCAGGCAGTTTGTGATAATGCTTTGCACATCAGTTTTCATAATGCCGTTCAGTATGCTTTATTTTGGTGAAACGTCACTGATATCTCCCATAACGAATATTGTGCTGCTGCCATTCTGTACATTTGTGCTTCTTCTTGGAGTGATATATGTGTTCAGCATGGGAGCTCTGCCAGTACTGCCGGCTGCCGGAGCTGTTATTCGAGCATTGCTCAGGATGACTGACAAGCTCTCCGGTATTGGCGGAACATGGTTTGCCAGCGGAAGTGATATGATCGTTTATATCACGTTCATCCTCGGAGCTGCTGCTGCACTTGTGATGATAGTTACCGGGAGCAGGAGATATACCGCTGTGGCAATAGCTGCCGGGTGCAGTATAGTATTCATCAGTTCGGCCATATCAGGTGCATCCATGTACAATACCTTTACGGCGGCTGTACTCGGCAAGGAAAGCAATGCAGCAATTGTAATAACCTATCGTGGAGAGACAGAAGTGATCGACCTCAGCGGTCATTACAGATCGCCGGAGTACGTGAGCAGGTTTCTGAAGACCAGTGATATCTCTTCCGTTGATACGGCGATCCTTACAAGGGATGTTCAGTCGCAGTACTCAGCCTATTGCTCCGCACTTGGAAGCGCAGCGCCTGAACGATGGATCATTTCAGGTGATACTCCGATATACGGTGAGAGTTCAGTTGAAAACATGGGCTCCGGAGGCTGTGTATGGGATAACGGAGGCAGGAGCATAGAGTACAACGATGGAGTGCTGACAATTTCAGCATCCGGAAGGAATATCGTTATAGTGCCGGCAGGAAAGCTTGCGGGAGATATATCCGGAGCAGATATGGTGATACTCTACGGCAAGTCAGATAAGGAATATGAATTTCCAGAGGGCTGTGAGGTAATATACCTGGATAAAAAGGAAGAAAACAGTTTGAATAATTTCACGGTGACTATATCCGGCAGCGGAAGGATCCGGAAAAGGAGGCTATAATGCCGCAGACAGATGGAAAAACTGCTGAAAAGCAGATAAAGAGCGGACAGCTCTCAAATGTGTATTATATTTACGGCGCAGATGTCAGCGGCGTTGAAAGGCTGACAAAAAAGCTGATAACGGCATCAGTGGGGGATAACGAAGAATTTGCCCTTAACAAGCTTGA
>LVAK01000137.1 GCA_001604035.1 Clostridiales bacterium Firm_05 | reverse complement strand
GAGCTTTACAATAAGCGCAGGAGCATATATATACAGAATTCCACTATACAGATAGACTGCGGCGGCAGCCCCGTAGAAAATGCGGACAGGATCGCTGCGGCGGTAAAGAAATAACAACGGGAGACAGATATGCTGATATATAACGCAAGGATATACACCATGACAGAAGCCGGCATCATCGATAACGGCTGGATCCTTACAGAAAACGAACAGATAAAAGCTCTCGGCGCAGGTGCTCCAGAGACAGTTCCCGCTGACAGCATAGATGCTGACGGCGGAACAGTGCTGCCGGGCTTTATCGATGCCCACACTCATCTCGGCATTATCGAGGACGGCCTGGACTTTGAGGGCGATGACTGCAACGAGTCCACAGATCCCTTCACTCCACAGATGCGGGCTATCGATGGCATAAACCCATTCGACCGCTGCTTTGAAGAGGCACGTATGCGTGGTATAACTGCCGCAGCCTCCTCCCCCGGAAGCGCCAATGCCTGCGGCGGAGAGATATGTGCCATAAAGACTGACGGCCGCCGTGTTGATGATATGCTCATAAAGCCCTGCGGAATAAAGTTCGCCATGGGAGAAAATCCGAAAAACGTCTATAATGACCGCTCAGAGACTCCTGTAACAAGAATGGCAGTAGCAGCCCTCATTCGTGAGGGGCTCTACAAGGCACGCCGCTATGTACACGATATGGACAGCTACTACTCCGACAGCGAGAACTATGATCCGCCGGAATACGACATAAAGTGCGAGGCTCTGATGCCTGTTCTTGACCGCAAGATGAAGGCATTCTTCCACTGTCACCGTGCAGACGATATCTGTACCGCCATGAGACTTGCAAAGGAATTTTCTCTTGATCCGGTAATAATCCACGGCACAGAGGGCTGGAAGATCGCAGATATAATCGCTCAGCAGCAGATACCTGTTATATGCGGCCCCATAATCTGCGACCGCTGCAAGCCGGAAATGAAGGGACTTGAGCTGAAAAACGCCTCAATGATGCACGAAAACGGCGTAAAGCTTGCCATATGCACAGACCACACTGTCATCCCCATACAGTACCTCCCCCTTTCTGCTCAGGCAGCCGTCAAGGGCGGACTTGATCCCATGGAGGCACTGAAAATGCTGACTATAAATCCGGCAGAGATACTCGGCATAGACGAAGTTACAGGCTCCCTTGCTGCCGGCAAGGATGCCGATATACAGCTCTACAGAAAGGGCGAGAACCCTCTTGACCTGATGTCAGAGCCGGCTCTCGTAATGATAAACGGAAATATATGCCGCAGGGAGGTTTAATATGAAAAAGCAGCTGATATCGCTGATCTCAGCCATTGTGCTGGCAGGAACAGCAGCTCCCGTTACCGCTTCCTCAGCCGAAACTCCTGAGGGGATAACATTCACCTACGAAAAAAATGATGAGAGCGTGACCATTACCGGATGCAAGGGCTCAGATACAGTGCTCATCATCCCTGATACTATCGAAGGCCTGCCGGTCACTGATATAGGAAAGAACGTGTTTGCAGGAATGAACGAGCTGACAGCCGTTGTGATACCTGATTCAGTAAAGTCCATAGGTGAGAGAAGCTTCTCCGCCTGCCCGAATTTGAGCAGTGTAACAGTGGGAAAATCCGTTACAGTCATGGGTGGATACGCATTTTCCGCCTGCCCTAAGCTATGCTCATTCACGGTCAGCGCCGATAATCCCACCTATCTCTCAAAGGAAGGCTGCCTCATGTCTGAAAAAGGCAACAGGCTTGTGCTCTATGTGGGAGGAAAGGATGCTGTGATACCTTCCAGCGTCAGAGTTATAACAAAGGGCGCATTCATGGGAAAGACTGACATCACTTCAGTCGTTATCCCTCCTAATGCATCAAGTCTGGGAGACTATGCCTTTTCCGGCTGCACCTCACTGAAAAGCGTGGATATACCTGATTCCGTAACAAACGTTGGAGCAGGCTGCTTTATGTCCTGCTCAAGTCTGAGCAGCGCAGACCTGGGCTCAGGCATCAAGGAGATAAGGACAAACGTGTTCAACGCCTGCACATCCCTTAATGATATAAGCATCCCTGAAAATGTGACTGCTATAGGCTCCGATGCATTTTTTGGCTGCACAGAGCTCAACGGTATCTATATCCCTGAGACCGTGACCTCGATCGCTGATTCAGCCATAGGCCAGCACTACGACCTGAGAAACGGCCAGCTGGAAAATATAAACGGCTTCATCCTCCACGGTGAGGAGGGCTCTGCGGCTGAGAGCTATGCGGCTAAGGCCGGTATAGAATTCAGACCGTTCCTGTTAGGCGATGTAGACGACAGCGGAGCAGTTGACGGCTCAGATGCAACACTGGCGCTCAGGGAGTACTCTTACTGTATGGATCACCCCGGCTCAACCCTCAATTTATACGGCCGGCTGGCTGCCGACTACGACAAGAACGGAGCAGTTGACGGTTCTGACGCAACGCTTATACTAAAGGAATATGGCTATAATCTTGCAAATATGTAACGTTGACGCTTTGAAGTGCTGACGCTTTAAAATAGCACATTGCTTTTTTCGCTAAAACACGACTTTAATAAACGAAAAATTTCTCTGCCCGTCCGCTGCGGCGGGTATTGACATATCCTCTCAAAAATAGTATGATTAAAGGTAATAAATTATTAATCGATTGTTCTTAGAGACCTCCGGCAGCACTGCTCCGGAACTCACTGGCTTAATACAATAATTAATTAATAATAACGTTGTAAGGAGGAATTTTTATGCTGACAGACATGAACAGCAAATTTCAGAAGGAGGGCCTGACCTTTGACGATGTGCTCCTGATCCCGGCAGAATCTAACGTTACACCGAATATGATCCAGCTCGGTACACAGCTCACAAAGACCATCAGACTCAACACCCCTGTAATGACTGCTGCAATGGACACCGTTACAGACTCACGCATGGCTATAGCTATTGCACGTGAAGGCGGTATAGGTATCATCCATAAGAACATGACTATTGAGCAGCAGGCAGAAGAGGTAGATAAGGTAAAGCGCTCCGAAAACGGCGTTATCGTTAATCCTTTCTCACTTACAGAGGATCACATCGTTGCAGATGCAGACGAGCTCATGGGAAAATTCAAGATCTCAGGCGTTCCGATAGTTGACGGAAACAATAAGCTTGTAGGCATCATCACAAACAGAGATATGCGTTTCCTTACAGACTTCAACGCAAAGATCTCAGAGGTCATGACAAAGGACAACCTCATTACAGCTCCCGTAGGTACAACTCTTGCAGAGGCTCAGGAGATCCTCCGTGCCCACAAGATCGAAAAGCTCCCTCTCGTTGACGAGGGCGGCTACCTCAAGGGACTTATCACAATAAAGGATATTGAAAAGTCAGTTCAGTACCCCAACTCAGCCCGTGACAGCAAGGGCAGACTTCTCTGTGGAGCTGCTATCGGCGTAACAGCAAATGTACTCGACAGAGCAAAGGCTCTTATCGATGCACAGGCTGACGTACTTGTTCTCGACTCCGCTCACGGCCACAGTGCAAACATCATCAAGTGCCTGAAAATGGTCAAGGAAGCATTCCCGGATACACCTGTCATCGCAGGAAATATCGCTACAGCAGAAGCTGCCGAGGCACTTATCGCTGCCGGTGCAGACTGCGTAAAGGTAGGTATAGGCCCCGGTTCTATCTGTACAACACGAGTTGTTGCAGGTATCGGCGTACCACAGATCACAGCAGTATATGACGTAGCCTGTGTAGCTCAGAAGTACGGCATTCCTGTTATCGCAGACGGCGGTATCAAGTACTCAGGAGATATCGTAAAGGCTCTTGCAGCCGGCGCAAATGTTGTAATGCTCGGTTCACTCCTTGCAGGCTGTGCAGAAGCTCCCGGCGAGACAGAGATCTATCAGGGACGTCAGTTCAAGGTATACAGAGGTATGGGAAGCCTTGGCGCTATGGCTAACGGCTCTACAGACAGATACTTCCAGGAGGGCGCAAAGAAGCTTGTACCTGAGGGAGTTGAAGGCCGTGTTCCTTTCAAGGGCCCTGTTGCCGATACAGTATTCCAGCTCGTCGGCGGAATCCGTTCAGGTATGGGCTACTGCGGATGTGTGGATATCCCTACTCTCCACGAGAAGGCAAAGTTCATCCGCATTACAGGCGCAGGCCTCAAGGAGAGCCATCCTCACGATATCTATATCACAAAGGAAGCTCCTAACTACTCTACACAGATCTGAGAAATATAACAGATTAATAATAAGCGTAAGGCTTATTTGTTGGTATATGTCAGTTACTCGGGGAAAACCTTTCTGAGGAAAGGTTCTTCCCCGAACCCCTTTCCAAAGACTTTTAATCTTATTTTTCCCCAGATAGGACGCAAGATAATAAAAAGCCCATGTAGCAATACATGGGCTGCGTCCTATCTGGGGAAAAATTAAAACTGAAAGTTTTAGGAAGGGAGTTTGAGGGTGACTCCCCACAGTGTGGGGAGATGTCACGCAGTGACAGAGGGGACCGCCTCCGTCAGAGGAACCCTTTTTCAAAAGGGTTTCCCTCAATAATTAACGTATAACCAACAAATAAGCCTTACGCTTATTATCAGCTTATTATATAGCTTTTTCCGTCGATCTCATAGATACAGATCCAGATGTAATCACTGTCACCCAGCTCTGCGCCCATAGGGAAGTCATAGGTATCACGAGGGATGACCTCGCCGCTGCTGCTTCCGTCCTTAGCTTCATAATTCAGGTATACCGGAACGACCTTCTTTGAAGTTATCTCCGCATCAGGTGCAACTTCCTTTATAATGTCATCGTACTTCGAGAAGTTATAGCCGCTGTCCTCTTTTTTGCAGTCAACAGCGTAGATATATGAGAACTCATAGTCTGTACCGATAACGATGTAGTATTTATCGTAATACGCCTCCATATACTCCTGAGAGGAGCTATAGCCGCCGCTTTTGAGCATCTCGTCATTATACGGCTTATAGCTTACGGAATCGAAAAGAGCGCCGTCCTTTGAGCTTATAGCCCAGAAGTAATTGCAGATGAGCTTTGCCTCCTCATCGGAGTAGAAGCGTGAATCCACCTCTGTAGTAACAGGGATACCGTTCTCGCCCTGCTCCATCCTGAAGATACACGCACCATATGGCATATCATCAGCAGCAATATTAACGTCATCTCCGATATCGCTTACGATTTCTTTTCCGGAATTATTATCCGAGGAGGAATCCTTTCCTCCGCAGGAAGAAAAGCTGAGTGTCAGCACAGCAGCCGCAGCAGCTGCTGCAAATCTGGTGAATGAATTTCTCATATTAAATGCCTCCCGTTAACCGAAAGTATAGAATTTTCCGCCTTTTTCTGCAAAAAAGGCATTATTTTCTTCATCGCTGACGATGATCTGTTCTTTTCCATCAGCATTTTTTGCCATTATATAAAAAGTGAAGTAATAGAACTCGTCGCAGTCCTCACGAACCTTCTTCTCGAAATCATCACTTCCGAATTTCTCATTCATAAACGAGAAGAAGTCCTGGACACCCTCTTCAGGATCAGCGAAAAGCTGGGAAGGCTCCACCTTCACACGGGTGACCTCGAAGCTTCCGCCCATCATCTCATTGATAGAATCGGCCTGTTTCTCAAAAGATTCCTTCTGACCGTACTGGAAGCCATCCTGGAGGAATTTTTCCATTTTCTCGTTATAGAGGGGATAATTCTGTTCCTTGAAGCTTTCAAAGTCCTTGTTCTGAAAAGCAAGAAAGTGATTTGCAAGGGTCCTGACAAGCTCTCTCGGGAATTCATCCTCTTCATAGTAAAGCTTTATACCGGTCTCAGGATCTATCCTGTAGGAGCCGAGATTCTCGTCCTCAGCCCCCTCCTCCGGAGTAATGAGCTCCCATTCGCCGGGAGTCTTTGAGGAGCTTTTTTTGCTGCCGCAGGATGTTACGCTGCCTGCACACAATACTGCGCTCAGCAGCAGTGCTGTAAGTTTAACATATCTCATTGCTGAACCTCCCCGGCTTCGCTGTTGTTGATCTTTTCAGCCCATACTGCCGCAGCCGAGCCCTCGGGAGCGGTCACTGTCAGAGCAGGCAGCTCTTCAAGCCCCCAGTTCTCATAGGCCAGATCCGGATTTTCTATGATAAGTGAAGCAAGCGCATTGCAGCCTGTGAAAGCCTCTTCCTGAACCTTTGTTACAGAGGCCGGAAGCGTCATATCTGTCAGTGCAGTGCAGTCCACGAAGGCTCCACGCTGTATCTCCTGAAGCCCCTGAGGTATATTTATGGAATAGAGCGAAGAGCAGCCGCAGAAAGCGCATTCGCATATCTTTGTAACAGTCTCCGGCATTGTTAAAGTCAGCACCTGAGACTTTCCCTCAAAGGCATAGAAGCCGATGTCTGTAACAGGAGCGCCGCCCATAGTATCAGGTATAACTACCTCAGTATCATTGCCCTTGTAGCTTGTTATTATGGCACCCCCGTCATATATCTCATAGTCAAACTGTTCGTCTGTCGAAACGATATGGCGCTCTCTTGCAGTGCCGAGCTCCTCCCATGAAGCAGGCTCGTTATTGACCTCCTCAGTCTCAGCCTGGTCATCACCGACCGGCTCGCTTGAAGCCTGACCTGTCTTGCTGCCGCCGCAGGCAGTGAGTGTAAGAACGGCAAGAATTAACGAAAGCGAAGCAGCGATTTTTTTCATAATATACCTCCGGTATGCAGGATGTATGAACGTATTATGTTGAACGGATGAAATATTTCTCAGACGGAAGCCTTAGCGGCATTTCCTCTGATCTTAGCTCTCTGTGAGTTGCTGAGTATCCTCTTTCTGATACGGAGTGACTCAGGAGTTACCTCAAGGAGCTCGTCGTCAGCCAGGAACTCAAGGCAGTCCTCAAGGCTGAGAACTCTTGGCGGAACGAGACGGAGTGCGTCATCGCTTCCGCTTGCACGGGTATTTGTAAGGTGCTTTCTCTTGCAGACATTTACAACGAGATCCTCTGTCTTAGGAGAAGCTCCGACGATCATACCCTCATATACCGGAGTACCGGAAGTGATGAAGAGCTGTCCACGCTCCTGAGCATTGTAGAGACCGTAGGTAACAGCCTCGCCTGTCTCAAAGGATACGAGAGAGCCGGTGTTTCTGCGCTCGATATCGCCCTTGTAAGGCTGATAGCCTTCAAATACATGGCTCATGATTCCCTCGCCCTTGGTATCTGTAAGGAACTCGCTCTTGTAGCCGAAAAGTCCTCTTGCAGGGATAAGGAACTCTATACGCATACGGCTGCCCTGGGGGTGCATATCCAGCATCTCGCCCTTGCGGACACCGATCTTCTCCATTACAGAGCCAACGCAGTCCTCGGGGACATCGATAACGAGACGCTCCATAGGCTCCAGCTTCTGACCTGTCTCCTCGTCGGTCTTGAAGAGGACACGGGGAGTAGAAACGCCCAGCTCATAGCCTTCACGGCGCATATTCTCGATGAGGATGGAAAGGTGCATCTCACCTCTTCCTGCAACACGGAATGAATCTGTGCTGTCAGTCTCTGTAACACGGAGAGAAACGTCACGGAGGAGCTCACGGAAAAGTCTCTCACGGAGCTGACGTGAAGTAACGAACTTACCTTCCTTGCCGGCAAATGGGCTGTCGTTTACGGAGAATGTCATCTCAACAGTAGGCTCACTGATCTTAACGAAAGGAAGTGGCTCGGGAGTATCTGTAGCGCAGATAGTATCTCCGATAGTGATTCCCTCGATACCGGATATCCATACGATATCGCCCATTTTAGCCTCCTGTACAGGAACACGGTTCAGTCCCTCGATCTGGAGGAGAGAAACGATCTTGGCGTTATAGTTCTTCTTGGAACCTGTATAATCACAGACAGTTACCTGCTGATTTACCTTGATATTGCCTCTTACGATACGTCCGATACCGATACGGCCAACGTACTCGTTGTAGTCGATAGAGGATATAAGCATCTGGAGAGGCTCTTCCTCCTCACCCTTAGGAGGCTCGATGTAGTTGATGATAGTATCGAAAAGAGGCTTGAGGTCAGTACCTGCTTCGTACTGGCTGAGAGAAGCAGTGCCGCTTCTTCCTGAGCAGAAGAGGAGCGGAGATTCAAGCTGCTCATCGTTTGCGTCAAGGTCAAGGAGGAGCTCCAGCACCTCATCGCCTATCTCATCGAGACGAGCGTCCGGACGGTCGATCTTGTTTACGACAACAATGATCTTGTGGCCCATTTCAAGAGCCTTTGAGAGTACGAAACGTGTCTGGGGCATAGGTCCCTCAGCAGCATCGACCAGGAGCAGAACGCCGTCCACCATTTCAAGGACACGCTCGACCTCACCGCCGAAATCAGCATGGCCTGGGGTGTCGATGATGTTTATCTTAGTACCGTTGTACATAACGGAAGTATTCTTAGCGAGGATAGTGATACCTCTTTCACGCTCGATGTCGTTGGAGTCCATTACACGCTCAGCAACGTTCTGATTCTCACGGAACACGCCGCCCTGCTTGAGCATCTCGTCAACGAGGGTAGTCTTACCGTGGTCAACGTGGGCGATAATGGCAATGTTTCTCAGATCTTCTCTTATCATATTTTCTTTCCTCCATATTATATCTCTGTATTAAAGCGGTATGATACCGCAGCTTTAACTGACATTATTTTCTCCTTAACAGTCTCACTGTAAAATGAAGCTGTCTCATCAGTCCGGTATCATGCTGCGAAGCTTCATCAGTAATTCATCGAGATTAGTATAATCGACCGGGATATGCACAGTCATAGGTATCATATCCCCAAGACTGCTATCAGGCATACTGAATGATCTGCGTCTGAATCTGATCTTAACATACTGTTTTCCTTCGCTGACACTTAATACCTCTTTAACTAAATATCCATGCATCTGCCAGACTTCCGCTGACATTATAAAATCGTCATATTTTGAAGCAGTATTGATCCTATCCAGATTTCTCTCCGCTTTTATATCATCAGCGGTTGAGCCACGATAGTTTATATTGTACATAGCGCCAAAAACTCTGTTATCAGCAAATGCAGAAGCGCAATCAACAAAAACGATACCCTCGGGAGTTGCAACAAAGGCTTTGAAATCACGGTCTTTGACGGTCATTTTGCGTATAAGCAAAAACAGCGACGCAATAAAGCCGAACAAAGAAACTACTGCTAAAGCTTTAGCAGCAAGGCTGCCATCAAGTGCAGCAAATCCCCAGCTAAACACTCCGATAACAAACAGCACAACCATGAGCACGATCAATTTTATCTTATCTCCAAAATATCTTTTTGAAAACAGCTTTCTAAGCTCATCCGCATGAGATGTCCTGCATATAATTTTCATCTTTTCTTTCCTCCAAAAAATAATCAACTTTATATTTTTATGTACCGGCTTTCACCGGTTTTCACATTATTAGACCTTATATTTTGCGCCAAGCTTTTCACGCAGTAAACTTCTTAATTCGTTTGCAGAGCCTTCAATTATATCATTATCTCTGAAGGCAAGATAGCCGGAATTGCTAATCAGAATCAAAAACCAGCCTTCTCTTTCATTAGCCTTATCAATGACAGAATAACTATAAGACGAACTCTTGCTTGAAACTGCTGAAGAAGAATCCATAAGGAATCCGTCTGCCATAAATTGCACATTGACCCTTAACCCCGGATATTTTTCTTCGATCCTTTCAAAGATCTTATGTGGTGAATTACGATATCTATTCCGCAAACTAATAATAATCATTACAAGGCTAAATATAATAAAAAAACCGTTTATATCAAAAAATGAGCGTTTATAAAAAGCCCTACAAATCGACGAAAAAGCAACAAATATCAGCAGACTAAATTCCACTATTGCTAATATTTTTCTTTTTAAAGCTTTTTCTTTTCTTATAGCATCAAACATATCAGCGCTGTACATATATGAAACTCTTATCACGACGATCTCTCCTACAATCTTTATACATTTCTGAACAAAAGGGCTGTGTTTCCGTGCAAAACCTCTTTTTTTCCGGACATAAAAAAGCCCTTGCAGAGGGAATTGCAAGGTTTTACAGCGAATGTTCTGTCAAAAGAAATCGCCCCGAACTTTATCGGGGCGTTTCTGGTGGGAGAGGATGGATTCGGACCATCGAAGCTGAAAAGCAACAGATTTACAGTCTGCCCCCTTTGGCCACTCGGGAACTCTCCCATGATTCAAAAAATATACCGGAGACATTCCGGTAATAATGGAGCTGGTGGACGGACTCGAACCCCCGACCTGCTGATTACAAATCAGCTGCTCTACCAACTGAGCTACACCAGCGTTTAACGCTTAATTATTATACCACACTTTTTTCAACTTGTCAAGTACTTTTTTCAACTTTTTTTAAAAGTATGGTCGAGGCGACAGGACTCGAACCTGCGGCATCTTGGTCCCAAACCAAGCACTCTACCAAACTGAGTTACGCCTCGGCTAATATCATAGGTCCTTGCCGGACAGCTTTTATATTATATCAGCATAAGTGTCAAATGTCAATAGCAAAATCACATTTTTGTCGTTTTGCACATTTTTGCAGGTTATTTCCTGTTTATCCACACAGATATGCTGCAAAAGAAAAGAGGGAGCTTTCGCTCCCCCATTATAAACCTGATCAGTCCTTAAGGTCGTCTATAGCGTCCTCTACAGCATCCTTAACGTCCTCAGCTGCATCTTCTACAGCGTCCTTAACGTCTTCAGCAGCGTCAGTAACTTCCTCAGCAGCATCCTTTACTGTATCATCGCTGATCTCGAAATCGATGTTGTCGTCACCGTCAACCTCGTAATCATCATAAATATCATCGTCGTAATCGTTATCATCATCGTTGCCCTTGAGGATCTTTGAAGCAACATATCCGCCGGCAGCGGCTGCACCTGCAGCTAATACAGCAACTAAAAACTTATTCATTTTAAATTCCTCTTTTCTCCGCAAGAATAATTTTAAATTACCGAGCCCCTTGCGACCGGATCACGATAAACTACTATTATTATATCACACTCTTCTGAGAATTTCAACCACTTACATATTATTTGTTAAAAACATCAAAATTGACAGTGCTGTTATTGGTGCAGTTTCACAACGGAGGATCCTTTTCCCCAGCCAGACCTGAACGGCACCGCTATCTACAGCCGCCTGAGCCTCCTCCTTATCGAATCCGCCCTCGCTGCCGATGACGAGTCCGATGCTGCCTGAATCCGGCAATCCGGCCTTGTCAAAAGAGCATCCGCCCTCCTCTTCATAGAGGATAACGTTCCTGTCAAGCTCATTCATCATCGAAAGCGCCTCCTTGAACGAAACAATAGGCGTTACCTCAGGGATCATGCCTCTTCCGGACTGTTTTGCGGCCTCAGCAGCGATCTTATTGAGTCTCGTCAGCTTCTTTGCAAAATCCTTTCCATCCGGACGGGAGATGCACCGTCTTGTAAGTACAGGGACTATCCTTGACGCTCCAAGCTCCACACTTTTCTGTATGATAAACTCAAGCTTATCCAGCTTCGGAACAGCCTGAAAAAGTGTCACCTGCACTCCCGGTTCAGCCGCACACCTGTGCTTCTCAACAAGGTCAAGGAATACCGTTTCGCCGTCAATACTGCGTAGCGTGCAGTTATAGTCAATTCCGTTGCAGCACACAGTCAACCGCTCCCCCGGCTTCATACGCAGCGAAAAACCGATATGATGAGCATCATTTCCGGTAATGGTTATATTGTCTTCATCCAGTTCATTCGTAAAAAATCTGGGCATTTTATCAACTCCATACAAAAACTGCGCCGCATCAAGCAGCGCAGAAATAATTATGCATATTCGCTATCCGGTGACGGCCATACACGATATACAGGCTTTCCTGTACTCTCAGCAGTCCAAACCTCTATCTGTGAAATATCATCAGGACGATAACCTATCATCCAGATCTTGCCGTGCTTCGGGCCAGAATACTTTACCTTGCAGAGCTTTCCGATATAGCCGGACGAATTCATGTCATCACAGAACTGCTGGCCATTAGCATCAATAGGAAGCCATTTCGTGCAAGCGTTGTCGCTCTTGCAAACGAATACAAGATCATAGCTCTCTGTTTTACCGGCATAATCTACCGTTACCGAGTATTTTGAAGGATTTCCGGCATAGAACGAATCATGAGCCTGTTCTTCCTCCTCGACCAGCGAAAGTGCTGCCTTGCCGATAGTATCGCCAGCAGAAACATCCGATTTCTTATAAGACTTCTTGATGTAACCACTCATCATTGGTATGAGTATCGCTGCTAACACTCCGATTATAGCAATAACAACCACTATTTCGATCAATGTAAAACCCTTTAAACTGCGTCTTTTCATATCCACCCCTCCTGAAAAAGCATACATCCACCCAGCCCGCTTTCAGGCTATTTCTCTAAGCTACATTATATTACAATACGGAGAAATTGTCAAGAGGGTAATGTAAAAATATGACTGTTCGTCCATTATTTGGTAAAACCGCATAATCTGCTATTTATTCAGGAGTTCGAGATTGTTTTTTGCGCCGATTACATTATGTCGACCTTTAAATAAATGTACAAATTGTAAAAAGTGATTGCAAACAAGCCTTATACACAAAACAGACATTTAAATGATCAGACAAGCTTCAACGCATTACCGGCGCAGCTACAGCAGTGAATATTAGACAACCTTCCCCAAAACGCACCCTATCCTTTTGTGCACTCAACCAAAATTGACTGCTCACCGATTTTTTTCTTGACTTTTTATCATTTTCGTTGTATAATAATACAGTCGCAAGTGATGCGATCTATATGGCGGCATAGCTCAGTTGGCTAGAGTACTCGGTTCATACCCGATTGGTCGTTGGTTCAAATCCTACTGCCGCTACCATATGGCCCGTTGGTCAAGAGGTTAAGACATCGCCCTTTCACGGCGGAATCATGGGTTCAATTCCCGTACGGGTCACCATT
>LVAK01000014.1 GCA_001604035.1 Clostridiales bacterium Firm_05 | reverse complement strand
GAAAATTTTTTGGAAAAAGACGGCGGCTGGACTAATGGCGCTGCTGATAGTTGCCGGAACATCGCCGGTTACGCCTTTTTCGCAGGCGTTTGAGAGGTCAGCTATCACGGCGAGCGCGGCACCCGGCGATATTGTTGAACAGGGCAACTGCGGCACTGAGGGGCATGAATCCGATGTCACATGGACGCTGACAAAGAATGCTGATGATGAAACAAAATACACCCTCACTATCAGTGGCACGGGAGATATGATGCTTTATAATCCTATTAAGACTCCTAAAGCTCCATGGGATTCTGTCAAAGGAAGCGTAGCTTCTATTGTTATCGGTGACGGCGTAACAAGCATAGGTAATTATGCTTTTTATAAATTCACAAACTTGACAAGTCTTTCTATTGCCGGCACGGTAACAAGCATAGGTGATTCTGCTTTCGAAGGATGCTCCTCTCTTGCGAATGTTACGGTTCCGGCAAGCGTGACAAGCATAGGCGAATGTGCGTTCTACCGATGCGAAAGCCTTACATCAATAAATATTCCGGATAACGTTACAAGCATAGGCAAATATGCGTTCTTACAATGCACAAGCCTTGAAAGCTTGATCATTCCCGAAAGCGTGACAAGCATAGATGACGGCGTTTTTAATCGTGATACAAATCTTACCAGCCTGACCTACGGCGGAAGCGCTGCGGAGTGGGCTGCACTGACAGGCAACGTTAAACTCGGAATGCCCGAGGGCTGCACGATGACTTATCTGAAAAAAGATGTTGCGATAGACGGCAATATCATAAACGGTACGGTCACGGCGGATAAAGCGGTAGTCTCCCCGGACGAGACCGTCACCCTCACCGTGACCCCCGACGAGGGCTATGCGGTAAAGAGCGTAAAGTATAACGATACTGTGATAGAGCCTGTTGAGGGCGTTTATTCGTTCACAATGCCTGCTGAAGACGTTACCGTCAGCGCAGAGTTTGTTCCATGTATTTCCAATGTTTCAGTTACTCTGAAAGACGATCTTGGACTGAACTTCATCGTTGGAAATGTTACAGACAATAACAAAGATAATTTCAGAATAAAGCTCACTGGAAACTGCAACGAAGACGGAGAGGTTCTCCCTCTTAACGCCAAGCAGATAGGAGATCAAACAGTTTATTGCGTAACCGCAAATGTCACAGCAAATCATATGCACGAAGAAATCACAGCCGAGCTTTACTACGTTGACGGCGAAAATGAAACGCTCATAGGCACAAAGAAATATTCTGTATACGACTACCTGAAAACTCAGTATGACGAGCTTCTTAAGCTGGATAGCATGAGTAATCAGCAGAGAGATCTCAGCATACTCCTTTCACGTACTATGACATATGGAAACGTTGCTGAATTCTACTTCAATAATGCAGAAAAGAACTTCTCGATCCTTGATAGTGATAATTACAGTACTTTCAATATCATAACATTATTACAGGAATTAGGCGTAAAAAATCTTAAAAAGGGAATTCCGCCTGAAATTGTCAATGATGAAGCTAAAGTTTCGCTCGTCCTTGATTCAAAAATGTCTTCACGTCTTTATATCAAAGGATTAACGGCAGGCGTTCAGGATGATAATGGAGAATATACTTCCGTCGCCGGAACTAAGGGCGGAACGGATTATCCTGCGTATTTTGAGATACAGAACATAAATGTCACTGAGCTTACTGACAATATCGCTATAACATACAACGGTGAAAAATATACTTTCTCACCGCTCACATGGGCTTACCGTGTACTGCTAAACGAAAAATCGACTGAAAAGAACGTGTATATGGCAAAGGCGTTAGCGCTTTATGCAGACGCCGCTGCAGATTATGTAAATAGCTTATCATAAACAGGAGTAATTGCAATGAAAAAATATACAACTCCCGAAGTGGAGATCATCGAGTTTGACACCGAGGACGTTATCACAACAAGCCCCGTTGGAGTCCCGCCCGAAGTCGATCCCGAATAACAACGGAAACAGGCAGCTTCGGCTGCCTGTTGCTTTAAGGAGCATACATAAAACCTACTGCACCTACTATCACTACTCCTCCTAATAACGGCTGAGGAGCGATAGAGGTGCCGATGATGCCGATTGGATAAGGAAATAGTCGCCGTTATGGCGGCTATGCTTATAATCTAAAGATTGAACGTTGAAAAAGCGCTGGGTACTATAGGTGTCTGACATTAATGAGAAGGTGTTATTTTTTAAAGCACGGAGCCGGTCGGATCAACTGATCCGGCATGAACGATATTTCATAAATCGTGCGTATTCTATTGACAGTCCGATATATATGATATAATATGGATATCATCGATTTATATGGAGTGGATGACAGTGGGAGTGGTAGAATATTTAGTTAATATATATATGTATATATTTGGTAAAAAGAATAACTGCGCCCGTTCGACAATTTCATACGGTAAAACAGCGTATTTCGCAGGATAACTATGTCCGGCGGAGTGCGCTTTTTGATTTTAAGGAGGGTTTAAAATGAACACTATGATGAAAAAGACAATAGCAGCTGTTCTTGCGTTGTCGCTTATTGGCGGAGGACTGCCTACGGTTACAGGCGGAGTGAATGTATCCAAGCCGAGTATTACAGCGTACGCCGCCGACGGAGATGTTGCGTGTAAAGCTCCTGACACAGAAATGCCAAGAGCTGAATACACATTTGACGAGGCTACAGGCGTTCTTACAATTGGCTGTGGATGGGTGAGAATGAATGACACAGAATTATCGAGTTATAGGAATAATCCAAATGTAAAGAAAATACAGTTTGCTCCTCGCACCAGCGTCAATACAGACTTGCCAACAACTGATAATTCAAAAAAATCATATGCTTATGTATTGTCACAAGATATGAACAGTTTGTTTAAAGATTTTAAATATGTTGAATCAATAGATATGACCAATGCATATTTTGTCAACGCCTATTACGGTTACGGCACATGGCATTACTGGAACAAAAACAGACATTATGCTGATGCACACTCATTGTTCGAAGGTTGTACAAAGCTGAAAAATGTAACCTTCTCAAATTATACGCCCCTTTTCCTTAACGATGCTCATTCTATGTTTAAGGATTGCGAATCTCTTAATTCCATTAAGATTTACAATAACATGAACATAAGCGTTCAAATCGCAGATGATATGTTCAAGAATTGTAATAGCCTTGTAAATCTTGACCTTACAGGATTGGATTTTAATAATTATTCGAATAATTCTTCTACTCAGAGAATGTTCAAGGACCTTACAAATCTGAAAACAGTTAAGTTTGCCTTCGAAAGATATGGCGATATAGTAAATATGTCTGAGATGTTCTCAGGTTGTACAAGCCTTGAACTTGCTGATATCCGCTGCTTTGGCATTCCTTATACAACCACTTACAAACTTAAAAATACATCAAAGATGTTTTATAACTGCTCAAGTCTGGAGACGGTTAAACCTGTTCATTTCAATGGAAGTAGCCTTGATGACAAAAATTCTTATACTTCAGGTCTGATAATAAATAAAACGTTCTTTTATGCTCCTTCTCTTACCGACGCTTCTTCTATGTTTGAAGGCTGTTCAAGCTTGATGAGTTTTTATCTCAGCGAATTCAATGAAACAGATAATACATTAAGCAGTCCAAAAATATTTCTTCAATGTTCAAGGGATGCAGTTCGCTTAAAAGTGTTGATTTATCACGTGCTTATTCATTTCAGCCTGCAAATATTGCTGAACTGTTCTCTGATTGTACAAGCTTAGAATCCGTTGATATTAAAGATATGGATGCGTCTTGTATAACAACAATGCAAAACCTGTTCTATAACTGCGAAAAGCTGAAGAGTGTCAGATTTGGCAGCAAATTTGATACAAAAAACACTTCGGATATGTCCAATATGTTTGCTAATTGTAAGAGCCTGACATCTATAGATTTCGGTAATAAATTCACTACTTCTGGTGCAAGCAACATGAGTGGAATGTTCCAGGGCTGCGAGAAACTTGCTTCTCTTGATCTTAACAGCTCATTCGATACAAGCAAAGCATATTTTATGAATGATATGTTCAAAGGATGCAAGGCTCTTAAATCCCTTGACCTCTCAAACTGGAATACTAAACATTTTATGCAAACCAATAATATGTTCAAAGACTGTCAGAATCTCCAGACGATCGTAGTTTCCTCAAAGTGGGATATGAGCTCTATTAAAACCAGCGAGAATATGTTCTACGGCGCTACAAAGATCAGAGGTCAGAGGGGAACTGGCTATAATTCAGCTAAACTTGACTCCGAATACGCACGTCTCGACTACGGTCAGAATGAGCGTGGATATCTCACTCCAAACCACACAATATTCAACGGCGCAAGCCTTACTCTTGACGGCGATATCGGCGTGAACATCTTTGCAGACCTCGGCGCGGACGCTGTAAAGGTAGTTGTTGCTGGTCCTAACGACGATTTTGAATTCTCAGGCGAAGAACTTGAGGCTTTGAAGTTAACTGAAGGCGATTACGCTGGACTTTACAAGTTTACTTATCGTGTAAGCTCTATACAGGCGAACGAAAAGATTTCCATCAAGGTTTATGACAAGTACAATAATACTATCGCTCTTTACAACTCAAAAGACGAGCTTCTTGATGCAGATTATGGATATGCAGTAAACGATTATATTGCCAACTATGATTTTGAGAGCGAGAATACAGATCTGAACAATCTCGTTTTCAGCCTCGACGAATACTGCAAAGCTGCTGAGAACTATTTCTGCGACGGTGCTAATACTATCACAGTAGCCGATCCTGAGAGCGCTAATTACGTTAAAGATGAAGAATTCATTGACTACGGCATCGAAAAGAAGGGGAATCCCGAAGCTAAGATAGCGCTTATTCTCAATTCAGAAACTGCTATCAGAATAAAGTATCTTACAACTCCTGACGCCACAGAAATGAAACTCATTGACGCCGATGAAAATGAAACTACAATTGAGAAGGAAGACGACGGCTGCTTCTATATCAGAAACATCTCTGCTGATAAGCTTGCAACTTCTTATAAGGTTCAGTTCGGCATGAAGCAGTTCAGCAATCTTAGCGCTCTGTCATATGGATATGCAGTTCTTGACGGCGGCTCAACCAATCCTGATCTTATTGCTCTTGTGAAGTCCTTGTATCAGTATGCTAAGGCGGCAGAAGCTTATAAGGCGGCATTATAATTATTAACGAAAGGATTTGCTAAAAATGGAAAAATATGTTGCTCCCGAAATGGAGATAGTAGAATTTGACAACGAGGACGTAATTACTACAAGTCCTGTAACTCCGGATATGAATATATAACAAAAACAGCAGGCAGCTTCGGCTGCCTGTTTTTTATTGATAATACCGCCCTTCGCGGGCGGTTACGTATTACTATCTTTACTTTTGAGGGAAGATGTGCTATACTATACTTGAATCATCGACAATACTCCAACATGAAAGGAGGAGAAAGATGAAGGAATACTGTATGTACCTGAGAAAGTCAAGAGCAGATGTTGAGGCCGAGGCAAGGGGAGAAGGTGAAACTCTCACCCGTCATCAGAATATGCTCATGGAGCTTTCCAAAAAGCAGAAACTTAACGTAGTTAAGGTATACAAGGAGATAGTCAGCGGAGACAGTATAGCTGCCAGACCGCAGATGCAGGCTCTGCTTGCCGACGTTACCGAAGGCAAATACGCAGGAGTTCTCGTTGTCGAGATAGAACGTCTCGCCCGTGGTGATACAATAGATCAAGGTATAGTCGCTCAGGCGTTCAGGGAGTCCTCGACTAAGATAGTCACTCCCACCAAGACCTATGATCCAGATAATGAGTTTGACGAGGAATACTTCGAGTTCTCACTGTTTATGAGCCGCCGTGAGTACAAGACTATCAAGCGCCGTATGCAGGCTGGCAGACTTGCTTCTATCAAGGAAGGAAACTATATAAGCACTACTGCTCCTTATGGATATCGCAAGATCAATCCGGAGCCGAAAGTTCATACCCTTGAAATAGTTCCCGAAGAAGCCGAGATAGTCAGGCTGATATACAGGCTGTACCTCGACGGACACGGCGCAAAGTTCATAGCAAACGAGCTTAACCGCATGGGTATCAGTCCACAGAAAAGTCAATTCTGGGAGCCTCCGAGCATCAAGAAAATACTGTCAAATCCGCTGTATTGCGGAATGGTTGGCTGGAAAACGAAGTCCAACGGAGACACGCTCTATAAGGGATTGCATGAACCGATAATCAGCGAAGAAGTCTTCAATTCTGCTCAACAGAAAAAGCGTACAAATCCAGTCGCTCAGATTCATCCGAATGACAAACTGCTCAACTACTATCACAATATACTATACTGCAAAAACTGCGGCCATCAGCTGAAACGCCGTCTTATTGCTAACAGTGGTCATGAACATATGCTATGCGTTTACAGGGAGTGCAGAGGTAAGATTGTCAGTTCATCCATGGAAGCCATAGACGAGTCTGTTATTGCGGCATTTCGCTATCGTATAAAACAGCTTGAAAAGCTAAAAAGCAAAGGCGTTAACGAGTTTGAGAGCGAACCAGATAAAAAAGCTCCGCTTGTAGCAGAGCTTGAAAAGGCAAAGCGTCAGCTTTCACGAATGTATGACCTGCTGGAGCAAGAGGTCTACGATACGAATACATTCCTTGAACGCTCTAAGATAGTAAATGACAAGATAAAATCGCTTGAAGCGGCTATAAAGGAAATCGAAAGCGAGCAGAAGCTTCCACAGCTTCCGCCGGATGAAGCTATCAGACGTCTGAAATATGTGATTGACAACTTTGACGGTTCAGATGCTGAAGAAAAAAACAGACTGCTACACACAGTCGTCAGAAAGATTTACTACTACAAGACGGAGAGAATGTGTAAAAACAAGCCGGATTCAGACCTTACTTTGAATGCGGATTTCTTATAAGCCTTATGTACAACATAGATATGATAGTTTCTTCTCATACTGCCACATAGATTAGCTCCTTTCCCATGGCCATGGATCATCGATCCAGTTCCAGTGTGATGAATCGTTGGAATCTTCGGGGGATATTGGTCCGAACTTAGAGATAAACTCATTCATAGCCTTTTCACGAAGCTGCTTATACTGCTTGAAGAGAGTTAGCGCACGACGGCAGTTCGGGTGTGTATCGAGGTAGAGATTCAGTTCCTTGAGGGCGAAGTCATACTTTTTTATCTTCATAAGAAGCATTTTTTTATCATTCATAAGCGGCTGCCTCCTTTGAAGGGAAGGTCAAGCTCGGGGAAAAGAGTTCCCTGAGTGAGGGCCTTGTCATCGTCGTAAACGTCCCCCCACTGCTGATATGGGACATAAGCCATGGCAAGGGGTGTGTTTTCGGGGAAGCGTGAGGAAATGCTGTTATTATCCGGACGGATGATCTTTTCCGTATCTTCGAGATAGTTTTCCCGCTCACGTATAAGAAGACCGTCGATATTATCAAACAGGTCGAGGTTCATAGTGATACTCCTTTCAGAAATTGCGGAAGAAGTGTTTTTGTTATGATCCGCACGCTGTATTATATTCCCATGGGAGGAAAGGCGTGAAAAAAACCTGAAGAAGCGGATACTTCTTCAGGTTCGTTTGCGTTATTATTTCCACGGACGTTTTTTATCAAGCCAGCCGTGTTTTTTCCAATATTCATTGTCGAGCTTGCTGTAGCCATTTTTCTGGAAAAGTCTCATTACTGAAAAGAGAGCTCTTGTTTTATGTCCGGGAGAAACATTGCCGTTTTTTTTTCTTATAGCCCCGGCAAGACTTGAAGTAGCATTGTCGATCTTCTTCAATTTGCCTTCGCTCACCTGATCCCAGTTGGCAGCGGCAACACCGATGCCCAATTTATAGACCTTTGCAATGCCCCAGTATGTGAGGCTGTCAGCCATATCTTTATTAGTTGACTTCATACCTGCGCCGGCAGCAGTAGAAATACACACTCCCTGTTTATGGAACATTGAGGCTTCCGGTCTGTGAGGCATCCACCTGTAGGCATAGTGGTCAAGTAAAGCTTTCATAGAACCGGATGCGTGGAAAACATATACCGGGCTTGCAAGAATGATAACGTCTGCATTATCGATCTTCTCAGTTATAGGTGAAAGCTTCTGATAATGCGGACATTTATCCTCACCCTCGAAAAAGCATCTTGTACATCCGCAGCAGAACTCTCCGAAATCCTTCGGGAGAAAGAATTCAGTGATATCACCGCCGATCTTTTCGGCTAATTGCCGGGCGATGTGGTAAGTTGAGCCCTTATGGCTCTGGCCGTGAATGATTACAGTTTTCATTTTTTACCCCCTTATGAACATATCCCTATAAATTTTCAGTGCCTTTTATTTAGCGGCCGTAAATGCAGCAACGCCTGCAAGGCTGAGGCAAGTCATTATTATGCCTGCAAGGAGGACACCGAGAATGACAGCGATAACGCTCTTCTTGAAGTCCATTTTAAGGAAGCTTGCTGCAAGAGTGCCTGTCCAGGCACCTGTACCGGGGAGCGGTATTCCAACGAAGAGGAGAAGAGCAACAAAAAGTCCTCTTCCGGCTTTTTCCTGAAGTGCCTGACCGCCCTTTTCGCCCTTTTCAAGACACCATGTAAAGAACTTTGCTGTTAACGGCTTGTCCTTGCCCCATTCAAGGATACGTCTTGCGAAAAAGTAGATAAATGGCACCGGTATCATATTTCCGATCATGCAAAGCGGAAGAGCGTAGTACCATTTTATTCCCATACCTATACCTATCGGCACACCGCCTCGGAGTTCGATTATGGGTATCATAGAGATCAGAAAAGTGATGATGTATTTTGTCATATTACAGACCTGCTTTCTAAAAAATCATATACAACTAATTATCGCATATTTCGCAGGAATAGTCAAGCATTTTTCAAAAATGCAGTTATCCGTTATTTTTTGTGGATAGATGCAATGGAGAAAACAACAAAAACTATTGAAAAAAGGTGAAAAATATGTTATAATTAATCAACATCTTTTCTGGAGGCGATAATGTGAAAAACAGATTATTATCGGCGTTTACAGCGTCAGCTATAATTGCAGCAGGTCTTTCCCCGATGCAGATATCTCCTGCGGCTGCGGAAGAAGGACTTGTTGACAGCGGCATTTCATATACAGAGCTCGTTGAGACCATACCCAACCCCGGTGCAGGATATACCAATACTATCTGGCCGGTCTGCAAGCCGGGAAGCACTCCGGTATACAGTCCCACCGGAGCACTGGTACTCTTCTTTATTGATATAGGAGCCTTCTCCAGCGGTGCAAACGGCACTAAGAATGAGGACGGTACCTATACCGAGGGAACAGACTACGATCTGGATGATGTATTCTTTGATTCATGGCGGCAGACCTTTGAGAACTGCCGGAAAAACGGCTGTATGATCGCTCTTCGTTTCCGGTATGACGCTAACGGCAAGGAGAATCCCGAACCTTCATCCTTCGATCAGGTGCTGCACCATATCCAGCAGATAAAGGACAGCGGCCTTCTTGAAGAGTACAAGGATATCCTCTGCTTCGTTGAATCGGGATTTGTGGGCAAGTGGGGAGAGCAGCACGGCGGCAAATATGTCACTGTGGACTATAAGGCAAAGCTCCTTGCTGCCATGCTTGACTGTGTGCCCTCGCCGGTGCCGGTAACTGTAAGAACGCCGGATATCTTTGCAAAATGGGCAGGTATTTCCCGCAGCGAGCTGGCTGATCATGTTCCCGAGGAGGGCAGTGAGGCCTTACGTGTAGGAATGTATGACGACGGATATATGGGCAGCGATTCCGATCTCGGCACCTATTCTGACCGTGAGAAGGAGACTACATGGCTTGGAAAGCAGGCTGTAACTTCATACTTCGGCGGCGAATTCTCCGGCAATATCGATTACGCCAAGGAGTTCCCTGCATATCTGCCGGAGAATGCCATACCAGAGATGTACAAGACTCACCTGAGCTACATCAATTCCAATATCTTCCAGCTCTACAAGGACTATACCTTTGATGAGAAATACGATATCCAGGAAGCTGACAACTCAGCGTATTACGGTCAGTCTGTATTTCAGTTCATCCGTGACCATATCGGCTACAGGTTCGTTGTGAGGAAGTCTGAACTTTCACCGGAGGTACCTCAGGGAGGTATCTTTGATCTGCATTTCAGTATTGAGAATACCGGCTTTGCAAATCCCATACCGAAACAGACGGCATATTTCCTGTTCGAAAAAGACGGACAGTTCATGCGCTTTGCTTCGGATATTTCTCCCAACAAGTGGTATTCAGCCGCAACGACTGATGAGGAGATAAAGATCCATGTTCCCGGAAGTATTCCGGCAGGCAAGTGGAACGTTTACCTTAAAGTGACTGAGGGCACAAACGATATCAGCCAGATGAGCATGAGATCGGTGCGCTTTGCAAATCCGGATATCTGGGACTCTTCACTTGGCGCAAATTATATGGGTTCGATAAATGTTACCGAAGCTGATGAGCATCCGACTTCAAACGCATTCTGCCAGGCCGACTACTTTGACTATGAGCTTGACGGTCTGAAAACTATCCGGGGATACAATTACACTGTAAAAGGTCAGATAATCACTGACGGCAGGGTATCCTCTCCTTTTGAGTGGACGGAGGATATGCTCCTTGCTGAAAAAGACGGATGCAGCGTATATATGACTGCCGACGAGGAGAATCTTTACATCATGGGACATCAGTCTGATAAGGCTAAGGCCCCGGTTTACAATATCCGTCTCACAAGGAAAGACGGCGAGTCTTACTGGATGTATTTTGCCTCTAATGGGTATGTCTATTTCAATCACGGCAATAATGCCGGGGCGGTCTGCAAGTGGAACGGCGAAACAGTTGAGTATAAGATACCGCTGGAGCTTATGGGGCTTTCCGGCGGCACAGAACTGAAAACGATAAGACTGTTCCTTCAGGACAGCGCAGATGAGTGGAAGGTACTTGGCGAGATAGATTCGCCTGAGTGTACAGTACCTGCTAACTTCAACATTTACTCAGCTATGAGCACGGTACGTCTCACCGAGGGCAAGCTTTACAAAATGGAGGTAAGCGATATGCTGACAGGGGCTTCCTATCAGTGGTACAAGGACGGTGAAGCAATAAACGGTGCAAATGGAAAGGAATTCGAGCTGCAAAGCCCTTCCCAGACAGATGTGGGAAAATACTCCGTTACAGTAACATCTGCCGACGGTGTGAAGAAGTCAGCAGATATATGTGATGTTCTCGAAGTTGTGCCTGAATTTGAACCGACCTACGGCGACGCTGACTGTGACGGAGACGTAAAGATGAATGATGCCGTGCTGATAATGCAGTCAATGTCAAATCCTGACAGGTTCGATGTCGGCGGTTCTGACAGCAATGCTCTTACCTCAGCCGGAAAGAAGAATGCGGACTGCTTTGAGCCAGGTTCAGGCATTACTCCAAATGACGCTCTTGCAGTGCAGCAGTATCTTATAAAGTTAGTGTTTGCGCTGCCGGTGTATTGAGAAGTGAAGAATAACTGGAATTCCGTAAAATAATTAAAGGGTGTGATAGGTCGGTCTATCACACCCTTATTTTTATACAGCCGGCTGCTGTTCTCTTTTCAGGATAGTCATGAATTCCTCGCCGGTTATTGTCTCCTTCTCAAGAAGGAAATGTGCCAGCTCATGGAGCTTTTCGATATTGTCGGTCAGTATCTGCATTGCCTTGCTGTGAGCGCTGCGGATGATACCGTTGACTTCTTCATCGATCTGGGCAGCTGTCTCAGATGAGCAGGCGAGAGAGGTATCTCCGCCAAGATACTGGTTGTTTACGGTCTCAAGAGCTATCATATCGAATTTTGAGCTCATGCCGTAGCGTGTTACCATAGCCCTTGCCAGCTTTGTTGCTTTTTCTATGTCGTTTGATGCTCCGCTGGTGCAGGTATTGAACACAAGCTCCTCTGCGGAACGTCCGCCGGTGAGGGTAGATATCTTTGCAAACGCTTCTTCCCTGGTTAGTAGGAATTTCTCCTCCTCATCCACCTGCATGGTGTAACCAAGAGCACCTGAAGTACGTGGGATTATTGTGATCTTATGTACCGGTGCGGAATCCTCCTGCATTGCAGCAACAAGCGCATGACCGATCTCATGGTAGGCAATGATCTCCTTTTCCTGCTGGGAGATAACAGCGTTCTTTCGCTGATATCCTGCAATAACTACTTCGACGCTCTCTTCCAGATCGGATTGGTTTACAAGGTTCCTGCCGTTCCTTACAGCACGGAGAGCAGCTTCGTTGATGATGTTTGCCAGCTCAGCTCCTGAGGCACCGGCAGTAGCTCTTGCTATTGAATTATAGTCCACGTCTGGTTCGGTCTTGATCTTGTGGGAGTGTACACGCAGTATCGCTTCACGTCCGGCAAGATCAGGAAGCTCAGCCGGGATGCGTCTGTCAAATCTTCCCGGACGGAGAAGAGCCGGATCAAGTGATTCCGGGCGGTTGGTGGCGGCGAGGATAACAACGCCCTTTTTGCCGTCGAAGCCGTCCATTTCCGTGAGGAGCTGGTTGAGTGTCTGTTCACGCTCGTCATTGCCGCTGAACTGTCCGTCACGCTTTTTGCCTATGGTATCTATCTCGTCAATGAAGACTATACATGGAGCCTTCTGGTTGGCCTGCTGGAAGAGGTCACGCACCTTAGCGGCACCCATTCCCACGAACATCTCCACGAATTCCGAACCTGAAATGGAGAAGAACGGGACATTTGCCTCGCCTGCAACAGCCTTGGCCAGGAGTGTCTTACCGGTACCGGGAGGTCCTACAAGGAGAGCACCCTTTGGGAGGTCTGCACCGATATCGGCGTATTTCTGGGGATTATGGAGAAAGTCCACGATCTCTTCCAGTGCTTCCTTGGCCTCATCCTGTCCTGCAACATCTGCGAATGTCTTTCCGGTCTGAGCCTTTACGTATATCTTGGCATTGCTTTTGCCGAAGGACATTGCATTTCCAAGACCGCCCATGCGCTTGCTGAGTATCTTCATTAGCACGAGCCAGAGTACTATCATAAATACAAGCGGCAGCACCCATGAAACGATAAATGCGGCAATGGGATTTTCTTCTTCTATATTACCTGTGAAGTCTATGTCCTTATCACTTTTCAGAAGTCTGTCCACAAGGCCGGGATCCTCTATTTTTACTGTGGAGTAGAGCTGCTCCGAGCCGTCGGCACCCTTTACCTTGAACAGTATCGACTCTTCGTTGATCTGTACTTTTTCAACTGTTCCATCATTTACCTGTTTAAGGAAGAAGCTGTAGTTTGTATCCTTGATCTTTTCCTTTTTGACAGCAGGTAATATGAAGGCGTTGTACAAAAGTATCAGTATCAGAGCTGTCAGTGCAAATGCGATCAATCCACGGCTGTTCTTATTGTTCTTTCCTTCATTCATTGAAGTTATCAACTCCTTTTCATGAATTGATTATAACATACATCTGATAAAAAAACAACAAGCAAATTGTGAGATTTATGAAAGTTAGGTGAAAGAAAAAAACGGAAAAGCTCCGTTACAGACCGGAGCTTACTGAATATAAATCAGCTTTTTTGATATGGTGAATAAGTAAAAGGCTCTGCCATGAGGCAGAGCCTTGTTCTGATTATTTTTCAGGGAGTGTAACTACATTCAGCAGCGATTTCTGAACAGAAAGCGCATCTTTAGGAGTAACTCCTGTGCCAGGCTGATAGCAGTCGGCGTTCAGTTCACCTTTTTCTGAGAGTGTATACTTATCGCTGTTTGAGATAGCCTGCATAATGAGAACTGCATCGTTCATCTTTACAATATCATCACAGTCGGCATCGCCGTAGAGGATATCTGCAGCCGGCTCCTGTGTAGGCTTTGTTGTTGGCTTTGTTGTAGGCTCAGTAGTTGGATCGGTTGTTTTATCTTCCTTTACAGGAGTAGTTCCGTCAGGCTCTGTACCGCCAACGAGAACGCCGTCAGCGTAAACGCAGATGTTTTCTGTACGAACCTCCGGAGGATCGTCTACAGCGAAGAAATCAGTTTTCTTGCCAAGCTTCAGCTCCTTATAGCTCCAGTCATTTTCAGGATCCCATTTGTAAACAACATACTTGTTTGTAGCAGGATCTGTATAGCCCTTGCCGTAGAAACCTACTGAGAACTGGCTCTTTTTGCCTGAGTTTACGATGATACAGTCTTCCCATGAAATTTCAACATAGTAGACATCGTCCATGTCCTTGTACTTCTGGATACCGCTTACAGTTGCCTTGGCACCTTCGATCTCCATTTCGGACTGATCGTAGAGCTTCTTGGCTTCAACGATAGTCGGATCAAGTATCTCAGATGTATTGATGAAGTATCTTACAGTGATGTTCTTTGCAGGAGCTGATTCGCCTGAAAGCACCTTCATGGATATCTCAACAGCACCTGTACCGTCATCATTGCGGTTATCAAGACCGATTGCTTCTACCCAGTAGCCGCCGGTCGAACCGTCAGCGTTGATTCCGTAGGTACGCTTTTCGTCCTCAGGCGGGAAATTCGGAGTGATTGCCATATCCTCAGTACCGTATATAGCATAGAGACCTGCTGAAGCGCCTGGGAGACAAGCATTGTAGTCGATAGTTACCTCGTTTTCAGTCCAGTCCTTTGTAGCATCATCGTGCCTATCCTTACCGTCAGGACCGCCTGCGAGTGCGCCCCAGAGGATGTGTCTCTGCTCACGGGGATCTTCAGCCATGAGAAGACCTGAAGCAGCACGGTGGTGAGGATTCTTTACAGAAGTATCATTGTATCCGACAACGAATGATCTCGGGCCATGAGTGCCGTTCTTGCCTGCAAGAACAGAGAACTTTTCCTCTTCCTTGAATTCGATATCGTTCTTTCCGAGAACGTAGTCCATCTGCTTCTTAGCCCATTCGCTCCATTCGGAAGGCTTGCCGTCGTTGTGGTACTTATCATAGAGCAGGCATATCATCTGCATAGCTGTATTGTATCGGCAGCTGCCCCATACCTGAAGGAAGGCGAAGCCCTGAGGTGTTTCAAGAGCCTGCCATGTTTTCAGGCACTTGCCGAGGCAGTCATTGTCCCAGAAGTCCTTGAAAACGTACTGGTTCTTGCCCTGAGCCTCTCTGATCTTATTGACCATATCCAGCTCCGGATGCTGTTCATTTATAACTGCCCAAAGAAGTGCAGCGCCGGACCACATATCATTCCAGCAGTATGCCCAGCCTGATGGAGCATAATAATCGAAGTACTTATATGCGCCGTCATCAAATACAGAAGCGTCGCCGGTTGCGATATAGAGCCATGCAGCAGCCCAGCAGTAATCGTCTTCCCAGTGATTTGAGCGGTAGAACTCACTTGGACCGTCTGCGTTGTCTGACAGTTCCTTTGGATTGTCGTTTGCGAACTTCCAGAGTGCCTGTGCGTAGTCCAGGGATTTCTCAGCGTAATCGGGATCTGTATCCTTGAAGTTGAGGTAGTTGATAGCCAGTGAAGCACAGGCTGATGCAACATAGTCAGTCTGTGGCTTATCTGCTGTAAGGAAGTAAGCAGGACGAGCCATTGTATCGACCTCAGGAGTATTCCAGATAGAGTGGTCGATGTGACCTTCGCCTACCTGATAGCAGTGAGCAATAACAGTTCCGTCCTTGTCACGGAATGTACACTTCATAAGATAGTCATTGAAGTGACGGAGGATAGTTTCGATATGATCGTCCTGTTCCAGCTTCTTATATACGTCACGGTACTCATAGTAGCCCCAGCCGAGAGTTGCGGCAGTATAGTTCTCAGGCATACCGAATTCAACGTGGTCACCGGCATCGTGGAAGCCGCCGCAGACATCGATAGTGCCGTCACCGTCCGGATCGAGAACGTCCTTGTACTTCTCCATGAATTCAGGTGAAAGGTTTGTACCGCCCTTGCTGGAGGGAGTTGTAACGCCGTCCCATTCGATCATTGGAACGTGTGCATCGTAGGTATGGCAGCTGCCACGCCATGAGAGAAGATTCTCATTTTCCTTGAATTCGCCGCACATATTTGCGTCATAGAAATACAGCGAGTACTGAAGAGCACGTGCATAGTCGATGTCAAGACCGGAGTCCTGTACGACTTCACTGATCGGAGCGCAGAACTGCTGCTCTTCAGATTCATCAGCGGCAAGTACCGGAGCAGTTGCAGCGGTGCTGGTCGCAAAGGTGGCAGCGCCGATAAGAGCGGCGATGATACGATTGGAAAGCTTCATTTTAACATCATCCTCCTAAAATGATAAAAAGATTATAGTTTATCGATTATATTTAACAGGAACCTTTGTATCTGCAATGCATCCTGCGGAGTTATACCGCTGGAGTCACGTTCAAATACGTTGGCGTTCACCTGTCCCTTATCTGTTATTTTCTGCGGATCTGTACCCTCTGTACCGAATCTGTCCGCATTTGAGAGCGATTGCATTATGAGAACAACATCGTTCATTTTTACGTAGCCGTCACAGTCAGCGTCTCCGGGGAGAATATCCGTGTCGGGCTCAGTTGTTTCTGCACTGTCCAGCGGATATGATCTGAGGTCCGGCAGCTCATCAAGAGTTATGCAGTAGTCGCTGGTATAGATCTCCTTAAGGCTGTCCACAGGATTGTTCTGCTCACTTGTGAGGTAGTTCTGGTACCATGGGCAGAAGTAGAGCCATGCGGCCTTGTCGTTGACAAGATTTTCCAGGGACGGGATAGAATCGTTCTCAGACATGGCGACCATTTTCTTTCCGTTGGTGCCTTTGACAAGGCTGTAGAACGTGGAAGCGATAGAGCTGAGATTTGGCTGACCGTCAGCGGCATTGTATTTGTCGTAGCCGATCATATCCACAACATCATCTCCGGGATACCAGTCAGCAGATACCGGTGAGGTATAGCCTGTCCATTCCCAGATCAGGTTGTTCAGACCGTATTCATTGGTGAGCTTATCATAGAGGAGCCTGTAGAGCTCCTTGCAGGGCTCAGGGCCCTCGGCACCCCACCAGAACCAGCCGCCCTCAGCCTCATGGAGAGGCCTCCATATGACAGGTACATCTGCATCCTTGAGCTTTTTAAGCTGTGCTGCGATAGTATCTATGTCCTTGAGAAGCAGCTCGTTCTCCCATGTACCTTCCTCCAGTGCTTTGGAAATACTGAATGTGGTGAAGGGAGTATTGCCTGTGGATTCAACGTAAAATGCGGTAGTTTTGCTGCCCTTTTCAACAGGCACGTTCCAGTGCCAGGTGAGGGTAGCGATGCCCTTATATTCGTTAACCCACTGGATAGCTCTCTCAGGAGCATGATCCTCCCAGCTTGAAGTGGAGTTGTATGCCAGGAGGTCGATACCTCTTATGGCGGGCTGCTTGCCTGTAGTTTCCTTGATATAAGTGAACTCAGCCTCGTTGTCCACTATATAGTTTTTACAGGTAGGATCTGCGTTGATGTTGTAGTTGTGCTCACCGCAGTATTCCTGCTGTCCGGAAAGGATATGCTTTCCGTACTGATCGCAGAGGTAATTGTAGAGCCTCTTAGCCGAATCAGAAGCGTTCTTGTTTGAGAGCTGTCTTGTAGGGGAAAGCTCTGTCAGCGACTTATCAGCAGGCTTGAGCGTGAGATAGTCGAAGAAGGTGTAGCCCCAGTATGCCTTCAGCTCGATGGTATTCTTTCCGGCTTTCAGGTTTACAACTCCGCCGGAGGTCTCGCTGAAGCTCTTGTTGTACGGAAAAGTGACCTCGCCCTGGTTCACTCCGTTAACGTTCAGGTACTGTACCTTTTTGTTGGGATCGCTTGGTTCGCAGTAGCATATCGCCAGCTCGTAGAGCCCTGCCTCGGGGACATCTACCTCAACGCTGACGGTGGTACCTTTCTGGTCAAGGTAGGAAAAGCCCTTTCCTGAAAAGGTATCGAATTGTGTGTCGGCCGGGAAGTCTTTCGCCTTATCAAAGCCTTCCATTCCGTTACCGTAGATCTTGCCGCCCTGTGTTGCACCGTCTTCAAATTCGTACTTCAGAACGATGTCTGCCGCAGCAGCGTTCTTCTGCGGCAAAACAGTGAGATCTGCTCCTGCTGCTGCGATGACTGCGGCAAGTGCCGTGCCGACAGAAGATCTTAGCAGTGGTCTCATAGGTTTGACCCTCCTTTGTAATTTTTGGTTGCTTAAATATTGGCGCATCAGCAATAATTTAAGTTAAAATATTGCGGACACCCTCATTACATAAAGCTTGCGCTATAATAATAACATGATTTTGCAAAAAAATCAATAGTTTTTGAATAAAAACACCAAAAATGGTCAATGAGCAGTAATGGGCAATATTTGGTCAGAAACGGCGGTGCTTATCGTGCCGCTTCCTTCGGAATAAGACTGATGTGATGGCAGCAGCCAGCAGCAGTGAACCTGCGATACCGAAGGCATCCGGGACATCTATCGGAGCGTTCCTGCTGTCATATAGGCTGAACTCGCCGTTCTCACCGGATACATAGCGGTATTCCAAAGAATTATCGGAAGCATATTTCTCAGCAGGACTGCCATATTCCACTGCCATGGCGAAATCTTCAGTTTGTGAATGGCGGCTGCCGTCCGAATCGAAGCCTATGGCTTCATTGCCGAATGTCCTGACGGAGGCCGGGACATACATATCTGTCAGGGAATCGCACATGAAAAACGCATAATCTCCTATTGACAGAAGGGCGGGATCCATATTCACCGTTTTCAGCGCAGTACAGCCGCAGAAGGCGAATTTTTCTATTGTTTTTACATCCGGTGGGATCGTGATCTCAGTCAGCGCAGTACAGTCCCGGAAGCATGAATCCGGTATCTTTGTTATCTTTTCCGGCAAGGTGACATAGCTAAGTGAGCTGCACTGGCAGAAGCAGCCCATCCCTATCTCTTCCATTGCCGCAGGCAGGTCGGCTGATTCAAGTGATGTGCAGCCGAAAAAACAGTGGTGTCCCATGCGCTTGATGGTTTCCGGGAGGATTATCTGTTTCAGGGACACACATTTATAAAAAGCGTTGTCACGTATCTCAGTGACCGTGCAGCCGTCTATTTCCGGCGGAACTACGATGAACGAAGGCTCACCTGTGAAGCCTGTGACAGTGGCTTTGCCGTCTATTATTGAGTAAATTATATCCTTGATATTCTGAGCCATTCATATTCCTCCTTTTAATGAGTAGATTATACCTCATGGCAAGCCGTGTGTTAACGGTGAACATTCTGCACATTCCGACAACAATATATATTTACCGACACATAATGATATATATGCTGCGGATATACCATTATAATCTGGCGACACGTTTGTTTTTCTGACGGAAAAAACTTGCGGAAAATGTCGGGATGGTGTATAATATGTTTGTGAGAAATTTGATGTATAATTCCGTTTTTTCTGCCAAGTATTTACTGCGAGGTGAAGAATTTGAAAAAGTACATCGATATTATAGCCGTCGGAGGGCTGCTGCTCTCCATATTCATATCAAACGCCTTTTCTTTTGTAAGGGACGGCCAGAGCCTTGACAGACTGAGGGGGAGCGTATTGCGGCTCCACATACTTGCTGATTCCGACAGCGAGGAGGATCAGGCGCTGAAGCTGCTTGTCAGGGATGAGCTGCTGAGGAACAGCGGTGAGATATTCGGAGACGCAGATTCACTTGAGGAGGCAGAGGCTGCCGCAGCAGAAAAGCTTCCGGAGATAACTGCGCTGGCGGAAAAGACACTGAGGAGCCACGGCTGCAGCGATAAGGTGACTGCTGAGATAGCTGATGTGGATTTTGACGAACGTGTTTACGGAGACATAACCATGCCGGCGGGTACTTACAGGGCGCTGCGAATAAAGATAGGTAAGGCTGAGGGGCATAACTGGTGGTGCGTTTTGTATCCGCCGCTTTGTCTTCCTGCTGCAAGAGAAGTTAAGGACGACAAAGAAGCTGAAGAGGAGTTCTTCGACGAAAAAGAGCAGGATATCATCTATCATCCCAAGAAATACAGGCTCAGATTCGCAATATGGGATAAAATAAAGAGCTGGCTCGATTGACGAGTTGTGCAATGTGACGAAAATTTGCACCGTGCTTGACAAATGGTGCCAAAGGGTGTATACTATTTAAGTAAACAAAGCAGAACTATGCGTTCTCACCGTCAGGCTGAGCTTAAACGGTCAATATGTGAATGAAGCTGCAAAGGCAGTTTTGTAAGTGTATTGTGTGAGTGCGGATAATTTCTGCACTCATTTTTGTTTTATAATTTTATAGTTGGAGGTGCTTGACTATTAGCAAACAGGAACTGCAGATCAACGAAGAGATAAGAGACAAGGAAGTGCTCGTAATCGACGCTGACGGAACGAAGCTCGGTGTTTTATCATCCAAGGAGGCACAGCAGATAGCCTTTGATAAGGATCTCGATCTCGTTAAGATCGCTCCCAACGCAACGCCGCCCGTATGCCGTGTAATGGATTACGGAAAGTATTGCTTTGAGCAGGCTAAGCGTGAGAAGGAAGCCAGAAAAAATCAGAAGATCGTTTCTATCAAGGAGATCAGAATGTTCTCTACGATTGATACCCACGATTTTGAAACAAAGGTGAATCAGGCTGTAAAGTTTTTGCAGGGAGGAGACAAGCTTAAGGTGTCTGTAAGATTCCGTAAGCGTGCTATCGCTCATCCTGAGCTTGGAAACGAGCTGCTTGACAGATTCAAGGAAGCAGTTTCAACAGTCGGCACTGTGGAAAAGCCAGCTAAAATGGAGGGACGAAGCCTAGTAATGTTCGTTTCCCCGAAGGCTGCTAAGTAAGGAGGATCATATAATGGCAAAGGTTAAGGTTAAAACTCATTCAGGCGCTAAGAAGCGTTTTAAGGTTACAGGTACCGGTAAGGTCAAGTATCAGCACACCAACAAGAGACACAGACTTACCCAGAAGGATACCAAGCGCAAGAGAATCGCTCGTAACGCAGGCGTTGCTGATTGCACAAACGCTCCTACAATCAAGAAGCTCGTTCCTTATCTTTAATCCGTAAGCGGTAATTCCGCAAAATCAAGGAACATCGACCGGTTGACCCGTAATTTTATTTTTGGAGGTAAAAGACTATGGCACGTATTAAAGGTGCAATGATGACTCGTAAGAGAAGAAATAAGACTTTAAAGCTTGCTAAGGGCTATTTCGGCGCTAAGAGCAAGCACTTCAAGATGGCTAAGCAGGCCGTAATGAAGTCAGGCAACTATGCTTACATCGGAAGAAAGCAGAAGAAGAGACAGTTCAGACAGCTCTGGATCACAAGAATCTCTGCTGCTGCTAAGCTCAACGGCATGAATTATTCAACATTCATGAACGGCTGCAAGAAGGCTGGCATCACACTCAACAGAAAGATGCTCTCCGAGATCGCTATCAACGATGCAGCAGGATTTACTGCTATCGCTGACAAGGCTAAGGCAGCTCTTTAATGGAAGAAAAAACACGCTCCTTTAACATAAAGAGCGTGTTTTCTTGTAGTGAATATCTTATCGGCGGCAGCGCAGGCAGTCCTCCGGGATAAGACGCTCCTGCCGCCGTTACCTCTTTCACATA
>LVAK01000136.1 GCA_001604035.1 Clostridiales bacterium Firm_05 | reverse complement strand
GTGAGCCTCAGTAACATCAGCCATTCTCTTCATGAAGAGGAGAGCTGCCAGGACGATGCCTACACCGATAGCGACCACAAGATCGAATACAACTGTGAATATCAGTGTTACAAAGAGCACCATTATATCGCTCTTAGGAGCTGTCTTTATTGTATTGCGGATATTTCTCCAGCCGCACATATTATATGCAACGATAAAGAGGATAGCTGCTATAGTGGGCATTGGGATAAGTGAAGCATAAGGCATGAGCACAAGGAGAATGATGAGGACTATTACTGAGTGTACCATACCTGCGATAGGAGTACGTCCGCCGTTCTTCACGTTTGCGGCTGTACGTGCGATAGCACCTGTTGCAGGGATACCGCCGAAGAGTGCTGAACCGATATTTGCAGCGCCCTGTGCAACCAGCTCCATATTCGAGCGGTGCTTTGAACCGATCATACCGTCAGCAACAACGCAGGAGAGGAGGGATTCTACTGCCGCAAGAACAGCGATAGTGAACGCATTTGGTACGAGAGCCTTGACTCTTGCGAATGTTACCTCTGGAACAGTGAACTTCGGAGGTTCAGATGAGATAGAGTAGAGGTCTCCGATAGTGTTTACCTTTATTCCGGAGATCTCGACTATAGCTGAGCATACGATAACTGCTATCAACGAGGCCGGTATCTTTTCCAGCTTTTTCGGCCACAGTATGAGTATAGCCAGAGAGATAAGTCCTATAATAAGCGCACGGTAATTGAAGGTGTCTATGCACTTGCCGACTTCGATGACCTTGTCTACAGTTTCTACCGGAGCATTCTTGAAGGTAAGTCCAAGGAAGTCCTTTATCTGGCCGATGAGTATGGTCACAGCAATGCCGAATGTAAATCCGGTGGTGATAGTGCCGGGGATATATTTGATAAGTACACCGAAGCGGCAGAATCCCATAACAAGCATTATGATACCTGCCATAACGGTGGATATGATGAGTCCGTCCATGCCTTCGGAGGCGACTATTCCTGCGACAATAGTTGCAAATGCAGCGGTAGGACCGGCGATCTGAACTCTGCTTCCACCCAGCAGAGCAACGATGAAGCCTGCAACTATTGCGGTATAAAGTCCCTGCTCAGGGCCGACTCCGGAGGCCAGTGCAAGAGCGATAGAGAGGGGGAGTGCGATTATCGCAACGATTACGCCGGCGATAAGATCCTTGATGAACTGCTCTTTCGAGTAATTCTTCATTACGGAGAAAAGCTTTGGTTTCAGCTTTTCCTCAGTTGGTTTTTTTACATTTTCAGCCATTTTAATACCTTCTTATAATCAAATTCACAGAACTTTATCATTATACTACTAATATTTGCCGATTTCAAGGGATTTTTGACCTTTTGTGAAAATTCGGTGAAATAAATATAATCTATGGTACGGTTGAAAATTAATTATATACGATTGAACAAAAAGGCTGCACTTATGTGCAGCCTTTGCGGAATATCCTAATTATTCAGCATCCTCAGCAGGAGCGATGCCCGCCTCGTCAGAGTAAACTACATCAGAAGCAGCCTCTTCCTCAGCCTCTTCAGCCTCATCGTTCTCGATAAGAGCACGCATTGAAATGCTGATCCTCTTTGACTCAGAGTCGATGTCGATGATCTTAACGTCAACCTCGTCACCTACAGAGAGGATGTCCTTAACGTTCTCAACCTTCTTGTCAGCGATCTGAGAGATGTGGATAAGGCCATCAACGCCGTCGATGATCTTAGCGAATGCACCGAAACTTGTGATAGAAACGATAGTTGCCTTAACAACGTCGCCTACATTGTAGTTAGCCTTGAAGATCTCCCAAGGATTGTCCTCAGCCTTCTTGAAGCCGAGAGAGATTCTGTTCTCCTCACGGTTGAGATCCTTGATATATACCTCAAGAGTATCACCAACAGCTACAACCTCGCTTGGGTGCTTGATCCTCTTCCATGAGAGTTCGGAAATGTGGACCATACCGTCGATGCCGCCGAGGTCAACAAATGCGCCGAAGCTTGTGAGTGACTTTACCTTGCCAACGAATGTCTGGCCAACTTCAGCTGTCTCCCAGAACTTAGCCTGAGCCTCAGCCTTGCGAGCGTTCTGAACAGCCTTGATAGAACCAACTGCTCTCTTCTTGCCCTCTGTAACTTCGATGATTGTGAACTCAACCTTCTTCTTGAGAAGCTCATCCAGCTCTGCGCCTCTGGGGAGACCTGTCTGTGAAGCCGGGATGAATATTCTCACGCCGAGGTATGTAAGAGTGATACCCTTGTTTACAACGTGCTGAACAACGCCCTCGAGGACAGTGCCCTCTTCGTAAGCCTTGACAACAGTGTCGTAACCAGCCTGCTCGTCAACCTTCTTCTTGGAAAGCTGAGCAGTACCCTCTGCGTCATTTACCTTGATAACGATGAGCTCGATCTCGTCGCCGACCTTAACGATATCCTCAGGCTTCTGGGACGGATCGTCTGTAAGGTCCTCAAGCTTAACGTATCCTGTGTGCTTTGTACCGAGATCTACAGTGATCTCTGCGTTATCAACGCCTACAACGATACCCTTGACTTTCTCTCCTGTATGTATTTTTTTGAATGACTCGTCGAGCGCCTGAGCGAAGTCGATCTCCTCATCCTGAATTGCTGTGAGATTTTCATTCTCTGCCATGGTTGTTTGTACCTCCTTGATTATATAAGCGGGGGTGGAAGCCCCTGCAGTAATGCCGATTCTTTCAGCGGCGGGAAGTTTTAAGGACCGAAGCTCGTCCGCATTTTCAATGTGATACGTTTTGCAGTAACGGCTGCACACCTCAAAGAGCTTGACGGTGTTGGAGCTGTGTCTGCCTCCTACGACGAGCATAATATCAGAATCCTGAGCGAGCTTGGCTGCGTCAGACTGTCTTGCGTCGGTTGCGTTGCATATGGTATCAAATATAACTATGTCTGGATCGTTCTTCGGGATCACGTTTAAACACTCATCCCATACTACTATATTATACGTTGTTTGGGCTACAATTGCAAGCTTTTTTTTCAAATTTTTGTATTTTTTCTCAAAAAAGTCTTTTAGCTCAAAATTGTCCTTGAAAACGAGATGATTTTCGTCACAATGCCCAACTATGCCCTGTACTTCCGGATGTGAGCTGTCTCCGGCTATGAGAATGAAGTAGCCTTCTCTGGACTTTTCTGACACTATTTTGTGGATACGTGATACGAAGGGACAGGTGGCATCAAGCATACGGCAGCCCTTGGCTTCGATCTGCTCATAGATGTCTCTTCCAACGCCGTGGGAGCGGATAACTACTGTCTCATCAGGAGCCAGTTCATCCACGCTGCTGATAGTTCTTGCGCCCTTTGACTGCATATCGCTTACAACGTCCTGATTGTGTATTATGGGGCCAAGTGTAGCGACTTTGGTGTTCTTTTCAAGCTCGCCGTAGACCATTTTTACGGCACGGTCTACGCCGAAGCAGAAGCCGGCTGATTCGGCAACAGTGACCTTACTCATCGGCAGCCTCCTTGTTCTGTTCATCCTGCTGAGGAGCAGTCTCCTGAGCAGGCTCACCTTCAACAAGTACCTTCAGATCGGCCATATATCTGTTTTTCAGCTTTACGAGCTGGCGGGGATTGGGCTCCTCCTGTGAGTCAACATAGTCCTGCGGGAGGATAGGCTCGCCGAACTTCAATGTTATCCTTGTGCGGAATTTAAGCTTCTCGCCGTAGCATATCCCGACAGGGACTACAGGCTTTCCGGAGCGTGCTGCGATAAGAGCTGCACCGGTATGACCTCTGCCGACTTTTCCGTCTTTGGAGCGAGTGCCCTCGGGGAATATCATAAGATTCTTTCCGCTTTCAAGGTTGGCGATAGCTGTATCGATAGCGCCTGTATCACCCTTTCCTCTTGAGACGGGGAAAGCGCCAAGTGAACTTATCAGCCATGCGAAGAGCTTCTTTTCAAAGAGCTCCTCCTTTGCCATAAAGGTCTGTCTGCCTGGAGTAAAACTGCCTACCAGCGGCGGATCAGCATAGCTGCGGTGGTTGCAGGCAAGGATGAAAGCTGTATCCTTCGGGAGATTTTTCTTTCCCTCTTTCCTTATCGAGTACATGATGCGGAAGTATACCCGCACCAGAAATTTGACAACAAAATACATTATTTATCACATCCGGTCTTTTCAGTTATTATACGGACTATCTCGTTTGCGGATTCTTCAAGGTTAAGGTGTGTGGTGTCAACGAGAACTGCATCCTCAGCCTGCTTCAGAGGAGCTGTCTCACGGTGCATATCCTGATAGTCGCGCTTGATTATATCATCGAGTATCTCCTGATATGTTGGACAGTCAGGCTTCTCGGCAAGCTCCTTGTAGCGGCGGTTAGCTCTCTCCTCAGCGGAAGCTGTGAGGAATATCTTCACATCTGCGTTGGGGAGTACTACTGTTCCGATATCACGGCCGTCCATGATGACATTGTTTGAACGGGCGATGCTCTGCTGTGTATCGAAGAGGTAAGCTCTTACGGCAGGGATAGCGGATGTTCTTGAAGCAGCCATTGATATCTCGGGAGTTCTGATGATATCGGAAACGTCCCTGTCACCGAGGAATACCCTCTGAGCACCGTCAATGAATTTCAGTGATACGTCAGCCTTTGGGAGTGACTTTTCGATATCCTCATCCGGTATATTGTTCTCGGTGATGAAGAGAGCAATGGTGCGGTAGAGAGCTCCGGTATCAACGTAGATGAAGCCCAGCTTCTTTGATACCATTTTTGCGATTGTGCTTTTTCCTGCGCCGGCAGGACCGTCGATTGCGATGTTGATGTTTTTCATTGTTTTTACTCCTTTATGATGATGAAATAAAATTAATCAAAAATACTAAACGCCGAAGGCGGAAAAAATGGGAGTCCAGAGGGATGGTATTCCTCTGGCAGGGGGTGAAACCGAGGGGGACAGCGTCCCCTGAAAAGCAGTCCGGACAGCGGAGCGCCTTCCGGACGGCCGTTCTGCATTACTTTCCTCGGCTTGCCCGACATTATTTTATCCCGATCGAAGTTGTTTTACAGCTTATCTTTCCTTGATAAGCTCCCTGACCGATATTGCCAGATCTGCCGCAAGGGCTCCGATACCGATAAGGCTTAGTGCGATACACAGCTTTGACGGCAGCTTCTGGCTCAGCCAGCCTGACACAGGTCTCAGCACCCAGAAATAGGCAACTGCCATTACTCCGAATACTGCACTTGATATCACGCATGAACGGTCAAGTATCGAAAGCGGCCATGTCTCATATGTCCAGAACTCCTGGTGGAACAGAAATTCCAGCAGGTAGGACGCTCCCAGTTCAAATACCGTTGTCAAAACCGCAGAGAATATGAAGAGGAACAGCGGATTCCGCTTCTTCCTGAGTATTGCCAGCAGGATGAATGCTCCCACAGCGTATATCGGAACTATAGGCATATGCAGTATGCCCCGGTTCTCGTATATCCTGAACATTATCCACATGACAGAGACTTCGTATATCCAGCCGGCAAATCCGGCGGCGTAGAACTCAAAGACATATCGGAAAATGCTCCGGGAATAATTTTTTTTCATATCCGCCCTGTCCTCCTTATTTGTTTATAGGGACTATCTTTGCACCGAAGGGCATCAGTGCCAGCTTTGCAAATTTGAACATCTGTAATCCGAAGGGGATACCGATTATCGTTATGCAGAGTATGACCCCTGCTATTGCAAAGAACAGCGCCATTGACACTCCGCATGACATCAGCCAGAATATATTAGCCAGCAGGCTTACTGTACCGGTGCCGTACTGTATGTCCCTTCCGAACGGACAGAACGATAGCCCTGCGAATTTGAAGCATTGTATCCCGAAGGGTATGCCTATAATAGTGATACAGCAGAGCAGCCCTGCCAGTATCCAGAAAATGCCTGTGATAAGTCCGCATATAAAAAACCAGAGTATATTTCCCAATGTTCCCATATCATTTTTCCCCTTTACATATATAATGCCGCAGAATAGGCTGTTGAGAAAGCTATCTGCAAATTGAATCCGCCTGTGTAGGCGTCGATATCTATGACTTCTCCGGCAAAGAAAAGTCCCGGCAGCAGTTTTGACTCCATAGTACGTGGATCTATCTCCTTGACGGATACCCCTCCGCTGGTGATTATCGCTTCATCTATGGGACGGAAGCCTGATATCCTTACAGGAAAGGCTTTTATCAGCTCTCCGAATTTATGCCGCTGTTCTCTTGTTATGCCGTTGACCTTCTGTTCTGGAGCTATGCCGCTGAGCTTTACCGCAACCGGTATCAGCTTTGCAGGGAGCAGCTTCCGTATACCGTTTATGAAGTCACGGTTCAGGTTCTCGGCAAAATCACGCTGTATCCTTGCATCGAGCTGTTCCGGAGCAAGTCCCGGCTTCAGGTCTATTTTTAGACTGTACCGATTCGGCTCCATCTCCCTTATGTGTGAGCTGGCACTGAGTACCAGCGGTCCTGACACGCCGAAATGTGTGAAGAGCATTTCCCCCAGCTCATTGTATATCGGCTTTTCCCTGTCATAGAGAGTGAGGTTGACGTTCCTGAGGGAAAGTCCCATCATCTCCGCACAGTATCTGTCAGGTGACGTAAGAGGTACAAGGCTTGGCTTCAGCTCAGTGACAGTGTGACCGGCGGATCCTGCAAGCGTATATCCGTCGCCGGTGGAGCCGGTATTCGGATAGGATCTTCCTCCGCAGGCGATAAGCACTGAATTTGCCCGGTATTCATCGCTGCCGGAGCGTACTCCGCAGCAGCGTCCTTCATTTATGAGGAGCTTCGTCACTCTTTTATGTATGACCTTTACCCCCAGCTTTTTCATCTCTGCAGCCATAGCGTCTGCGATATCGTCAGCCTTGTCACTGACCGGGAAAACACGGTTGCCACGTTCGGTTTTGAGGGCTACCCCAAGCTCCTCAAAGAGTGCCATTGTGTCCTCGGGAGAGAAAAGCGAGAAGGAGCTGTACATAAAACGTGGATTTACAGGGATATTCCTCATATGCTCCTCAGCAGGGGAGTTGTTTGTGACATTGCAGCGGCCTTTTCCGGTTATGCGGAGCTTTCTGCCCAGCTTTTCATTTTTTTCAAATACAAGTACGGATTTGCCCAGCCTTGCTGCCTGTAAAGCAGCCATGCATCCGGCAGCGCCTCCGCCTATAATGATAATGTCAGTCATTTCTTCTGATACGCCTCCGCAGTTTATTCTTCATGGCTGACCGGCGTGCGGCAGTGGCCTTCTTATCGGCCTGCCAGCCGTTTTTGCCATATATCAGGATATCTCCTTCTCTTGCATCCTCCGGCAGCTCCTCACGCCTGATATCCAGCATACCTTCATCCGTTTCAAGGACTGCCATATCGCCTTCAAAGCGGTCTATCCTTGTCATAGCATCACCTCTCTGTGCTAACAGTGAGTTCGTTTCCGTCGGATTCAAAAACTATGGTCCCGCACAGATCTGTGCGGTATATTTTGTCGGTGTAGGCTGAGAGCCTTTTGATGACGCTGTCATGCGGATGACCGTAGGAGTTGCCTGCGCCGCAGGATATCACAGCATAATCCGGCTCAATAACATCAAGCAGAGCCTTTGAGGAGGATGAACTGCTGCCATGATGACCGGCTTTGTATACATCTGTATGACGGAGCTTGCTGCTTTCTGCCATTTCCTTTTCGGATACCTGTTCCGCATCTCCGGTGAGCAGAAAGCTCTTTTTGCCGTGACGTATGAACAGGCTCACGGAATAGTCGTTAAGGTCATCATATTTACTGCTCAGCGGAGCAACTATTTCTGCTCTTGCATCACCTATAAATATGAAACGTCCGGGTTCAGCCTCGGTTATGTCCACATCCTTGCTATCACATGAGTCAAGGAACCTGTCGAAGAAAAACGCTGTAGGGAAGTCCTCGTCCGGTATATCCGGTATTATCACTTCGCCGATGTCGAATGAATCAATAACACGGTACATACCGCCCATATGGTCGGCGTGGGGATGAGTTGCCACAAC
>LVAK01000135.1 GCA_001604035.1 Clostridiales bacterium Firm_05 | reverse complement strand
CTTACAATACTTGCGGATTACTTTGTTATCGTAAACGGTACCAGCAATACCCATGCACGTACACTTGCAGATGAAGTGGAGTTCCAGATGTCACAGAAGGGCATCGAGCCTCTCCGCCGTGAGGCAGATACCGGAAATACATGGATAGTGCTTGACTACGGCGATATAATTATCCACGTTTTCTATAAGGACACGAGAAACTTCTATAAGCTGGAAGTCCTCTGGGCAGACGGTGAACAGCTGGATATCAGCAGCCTTATAACCAAGGAGTAATAGCTGATGTCCACGAATAACGAAAATGGAAGAAAGATCTGCATAGGCATAGGTGTTTACCTTATTGCCAAGTGCGTACTGAATATGATAATCGGCGGAGGCCTTGATATCAGCGGTTTGCTGATAGCGGCAGGGCTGAGCTGTGCGCTGTGGCTGGGGATACAGTATACCAATTATGCTGTGGCAGGAATACTTGCGCTGATCGCACTTGTCCACCTGCCGGCAAATATCTCCAATATAGGCAGCAACTGGATATACCTTATTGAGGGTATCATCGATATAGGTTTTGCCGCTCTGCTGTGTATACACAGCGACATCAAGGAGCATTTCACAAATACTTTGAATATCAATAATTAGTTAAAGGAATGAGTTATAAATGAGCAGATACGACTTCAAGTCAGTGGAAGCAAAATGGCAGAAATACTGGGAAGAGCATGAGACCTTCAAGACTGATGTATGGGATTTCAGCAAGCCTAAGTTCTATGCGCTGGATATGTTCCCTTATCCGTCAGGAGTCGGCCTTCATGCAGGACACCCGGAGGGCTATACAGCAACAGATATCGTATCCCGTATGAAGAGAATGCAGGGATACAATGTCCTTCATCCTATGGGATATGACTCTTTCGGACTTCCTGCCGAGCAGTATGCAGTTACAACAGGAAATCACCCCAATGGTTTCACACAGAAGAATATTGGTACATTCTCCAAGCAGCTCAAGGAGCTGGGCTTCGATTATGACTGGTCAAAGATGATCGCCACATCCGATCCTGAGTTCTATAAGTGGACACAGTGGATATTCAAGCAGCTCTATCTTGACGGCTATGCAAAGTACATAGATATGCCGGTAAACTGGTGCGAGGAGCTGGGAACAGTTCTCTCCAACGATGAGGTCATCGACGGAAAGTCAGAGCGTGGAGGCTATCCTGTAGTCCGCAAGAACATGAAGCAGTGGGTAATTGACCAGCCTGCATTTGCAGAGAAACTGCTCGAAGGCCTTGACGAGATAGACTGGCCTGAATCCACAAAGGCTATGCAGCGCAACTGGATAGGCAAGTCCACCGGTGTAGAAGTAGAATTTGATATAGTCGGCGGCGGAAAGTTCTCCATATTCACCACCTGTATCGAAACTATCTACGGTATCACCTTTATGGTGCTTGCTCCTGACGGAGATATCACAGCAAGTCTTCTTGACCGTGTTCAGAACAGGAAAGAGGTTGAGGCATATATTGCCGAGACAAAGAAGAAGAACGATATGGATCGTACTGAGCTCAACAAGACAAAGTCTGGCTGTGAGCTGAAGGGCGTTACCTGTATCAACCCTGTAAACGGCAAGGAAGTCCGTATGTTTATCGGTGACTTCGTACTTGCAAGCTATGGTACCGGTGCTGTAATGGCAGTACCGAGCCACGACCAGAGAGACTTTGAGTATGCGATCGCTCATAATATAGATATGATACAGGTCATTGACGGCGACGAAAAGCTTGGTCACGTTGACGTATCAGAGGCTGCTTTCGAGAAGCAGGATTACCTCGGCAAGGGCTATAAGCTTATAAATTCCGAGGAGTTTACCGGCCTTACAGTTGAAGAGGCAAAGGAAGCTATCACAAGCAAGCTTGAGGGAATGGTCAGAGCGAAGAGAACTGTCAACTATCATTTCCGTGAGTGGATATTTGCCCGTCAGCGTTACTGGGGCGAGCCTGTTCCTGTAGTACACGGTGAGGACGGTCAGATCCATGTTCTCGATGATTCAGAGCTGCCGCTTATCCTTCCGGAGCTTGATGACTACAAGGGCAAGAACGGCAAGGCTCCTCTTGAAAATGCGACTGAGTGGAAGCAGTACGACAAAAACGGTGTAAAGGGTACCCGCGAGACATCCACAATGCCCGGAAGCGCCGGTTCAAGCTGGTACTATTTCAGATACATAGATCCGCATAACGACAAGGAATTCGCAGATCCCGAGCTTTTGAAGCACTGGATGCCTGTTGACCTTTATATCGGCGGCCCTGAGCACGCTGTAGGTCACCTTATGTACTCACGTATCTGGAACAGATACCTGTACGACAAGGGCCTTGCGCCTACAAAGGAGCCTTTCAAGAAGCTGGTACATCAGGGAATGATCCTTGGCGAAAACGGAATAAAGATGGGCAAGCGTTTCCCTGAGTTCGTAGTAAATCCGTCTGATATCGTAAGAGATTACGGTGCAGATACTCTCCGACTCTATGAGATGTTCATGGGACCTCTCGAAGTCAGCAAGCCCTGGAGCAACAGCGGTGTTGAGGGCGCAAAGAGATTCGTACAGAGAGTATGGAACTTCTTCACTGTTCCTGAGAATCTCACTGCCGACAATGACGGTGCGCTTACAAAGGTCTACCACCAGACAGTCAAGAAGGTAACAAATGACTTTGAGGCACTTGCGTTCAATACAGCTATCAGCCAGATGATGATATTTGTGAACGAGGTATACAAGAAGGGCACTTGTCCTAAGGAGTACGCTGAGGGACTCATAAAGATGCTTTCATGTATCACACCGCATATGGGCGAGGAGATCTGGAGCATACTCGGCCATGAGGATACTATCGCATATGAAAACTGGCCGGCCTATGATGAGGCTGAACTGGTAGAGAATACCGTGGAGATCGTAGTTCAGGTCAACGGAAAGCTCAGAGCTAAGCTTAATGTAGCTGTTGATGCTGATAAGGATTCTGTTATCGCAATGGCAATGGACGAGGAAAAGGTCAAGGAGTCTGTTGAAGGAAAGAATATCCTCAAACAGATATATGTACCAAATAAACTTGTTAATATTGTTGCAAAATAACGAATTTTTAAAGCACTTAAAAAAAGCTTGACAATTTTAAAAAAATGTGCTAATATATTATTATATTATTTCTATATCTGCTGTGATTTTCAGGGTAATAGATGACTGACACTCATTTTGAGTGCTTAGCATAAATGTACGAGGGCGACTTCGTACAACCTCTGAATAAGGGAGGGAAAGATAAGTGGCAGAAGTTCGTGTTGGCAA
>LVAK01000134.1 GCA_001604035.1 Clostridiales bacterium Firm_05 | reverse complement strand
GAAGCCAGCTCCCGTAAGGGAGCTGGTGTTCTTATATAGCGTTCATCTTACTTTTTATGGTTAGCTTTATTGTACTTGGCTATCTTTTTGAATTTTTCCTCTTTTGCTGCCAAATATCCTTCAGCATCTTCAGAATAAGCATTTTCAATTTTCAGCTTTTCATAAGATGACAGCCGCTCCTCTGAAAGTTCACCATTTTTGATAGCAGCCTGTACTGCACATCCGGGTTCAGATTTGTGAGTACAGTTCTTGAAGCGACACTTTGCTGAAAGTTCCTCGATATCTTCAAATGCAGCCGAAAGTCCTTCGCTGCTGTCCCACATTCCCATTTCACGCATACCAGGCGTATCAATGACCATAGCGCCGTCTGGAAGCATAATCAGTTCACGGTGAGTAGTGGTATGTCTGCCCTTGTCATCGTTACGTAGTCCATTCGTATCAAGCCTGTCATCTCCCAGAAGGTGATTGATAAGCGTCGATTTGCCTACACCTGACGAGCCTACAAAAGCAAGAGTCTTTCCAGCTTTCAGATACGGCGTGATCTGACTGTAACCGTCAGGTTCAGCGACTGATGTCGTAATGATATCAACTCCGACTGCAACACTTTCTATCTGAGCGATCTTTGCGGTGACTTCATCACAAAGGTCAGTTTTCGTCAAAAGAACAACAGGAACAGCACCGCTGTCCCATGCAGCAGTCAGATATCTTTCGATACGCCTGATATTGAAATCATTGTTGAGGGACATACACAGGAATACTGTATCTATATTTGCAGCAACGACCTGTTCAGTATTTGATTTTCCCGCAGCTTTACGGATAAATACGCTTGTTCTCGGAAGAACATTGTGTATCACCGCCCTGTCTCCACCGGTTATATCAGCCATAACATAATCGCCTACGGCAGGGAAATCAGATACAGTTTTTGTATCGTATCTGAATTTGCCTGATACCTGTGCCTGCATCATCCCATCTTTATGTATGACATGGTAAAGATCTTTTTCCTGCAAAACTACACGGCACACTGTAAGATCAGGATATTCTGCACTGTATGCCTCATATACAGGCGGTAAGTTCTCTAATTTCATTTGTCTCTCCTATCTGTTCAGTGCTCACTTTTTGGAAGTTTGAAAAGCATTATCCCCTTTATTATCAGCAGCAGGAACGCTACTGTTGCTGCATAGGGTATTCTTGCCATAGTCAGGAACAATACCGCGATAATGCTAAGTACAAGCGATGTGCCAGTAACTGTGCTTCTGCCCTTTTCTATGTTCCTGTAATTCATAAACAACTTCACTGCACCGATGATTATAAGTATTGAAAACAGTCCCCAGCATACACAACTTATCCCAAACGATATATGCGTGTAATCAAACAGTGCAACTGCCGAGACTGTTTCTCCTGCCTTTTTAGGATAAAGCGGCAGAAGAATAAGCATAATGCTCATTATATCGACTACACCTATCAGCAGGTCGATCATTTTACCAATATTTGAACGGTTCTCGTCTTTTGCCGCAGTAATGAGTTCCTCCGACGACAGAAGCTCATCTATGGTCACAGAAAAGAACTTCGATATCTCTTTCAGCGAATCAATATTCGGATATCCCTTTCCCGACTCCCACTTAGAGATAGCTGTACGGGAAACGTAGAGTTCCTTTGCAAGTTCCTCCTGAGTTAAGCCTTTTTTCTTCCTTAATTCCTGCAATTTCTCGTGAAATTCCATTTTCTTTTCTCCGTTAGTTATTTTTGTCAGTGAGGCGGACAGCACCATGATATATTAAGTACAGTCCAGAGCTCAGCAGAACAGAGCCTGCTATATCTGTCAGCCAGTGTACTCCCGCAAC
>LVAK01000013.1 GCA_001604035.1 Clostridiales bacterium Firm_05 | reverse complement strand
GATGACGGAACAACTATCATCCCGATCTCAAAGGTATCCTACGGATTTGCTTCCGGCGGTTCAGACCTTCCTTCAAAATATGATAAGGATCTCTTCGGAGGCGGCGCAGGCGCAGGTGTATCCATAAAGCCTGAGGGCTTCCTTGTGGTATCTCCTGACGGTTCAGCAAAAATGGTTCCTATGGAGGCTTCAAGCGATCCGATCAGCACTGCTATCGAAAAGGTTCCCGGTATCATAGACAAGGTATCAGGCTTTGTCGGAAAGAAAAAGAAGAACAATGACGCTGAGGATGCAGCTCTTGCTGCTGCCGATGCTGCTATGGACGAGCTTTCAAAGAAAAAGAACAAGTAATATCCTACACAGAATATTTCCTGTCCATGATTCATATCCTTTAAAACGGAGGGATGAATATGAACAGGATCTATGGGATAATTGCGGCAGTCCTAATATCTGTGGGTAGCCTGCCGCTGACAATGCAGAATGTTTCAGCAGAGCAGCCTCAGGTATCAGCCCGGGCTGCTGTGCTCATTTCAGCGGATACCGGCGAAATAGTCTGGGAGAATAACTCCGGACAGAAGCTGCCTATGGCGAGCACAACGAAGATCATGACAACCCTGCTATGCATAGAGAGCGGCGGACTGGATGAACAGTTCGTTGTTGACAGTGAAGCTATAAAGGTGGAAGGCTCATCAATGGGCTTGCAGGAAGGGGATATTGTTACAAAATATGCTCTTTGCTGCGGAATGCTCCTTCCTTCCGGAAATGACGCTGCAAACGCTGCGGCTGTAAGGATAGCCGGAAGTATTGAGGATTTTGCAGTGCTTATGAATGACAGAGCACGAGAGCTTGGTATGTCAAAGACCTTTTTTGTTACGCCTTCCGGACTTGAGGGAGAAGGCCACGGCTCCTCGGCCTATGATATGGCTGTCCTTGCCAGGGAGGCACTGCGGAATGATATATTCCGGGATATATGCTCAAAAAGCCGCATACAGCTTGAGTATGGAAATCCGCCTTATAATAGGTGGCTGAAAAATACAAATAAGCTTCTGGATATGTACGAGGGTACATACGGCGTAAAGACCGGCTTCACTGATGAGGCAGGGAGATGTCTTGTCTCAGCCTGTGAGCGTGACGGAAAGTCACTGATATGTGTTACTCTTAACGACAAAAATGACTGGCAGAATCATATGGCTCTTTACGATCAGGGCTTCAGCATGGTTAAAAGTGTATCGCCTGAGCTTCCGGAGAATGTCGAGCTTCCTCTTGCAGGCGGCAAAAATGACAGCATAATAGCTGTTCCGGGAGAAATGAGTGCGGGGATAACTTCACTTGCCTCTGAGCCGGACAGCTTTGATATTGAAACTGTATCATCACCGTTCATCTATGCGCCAGTACGAAAAGGCGATGAGGTCGGCAGTTTGAGGATAAGCTTCAAAGGCCGTGAAGTGTGCCAGGTACCGCTTATTGCGGCAGAAGATGCTGAAATAAACAGGAAGGCTCCGGAGCAGAAACGGAGCATAGCTGACAGATCCCTGTCAGTGCTCAGGAGGATATTCTCCTGAGGGAAAAGGAGAAAAAGTGGAAAAGATAAGAATACAGAAAATGATAGCCGACAGCGGAGTATGCTCCAGACGAGCAGCAGAACAGCTCATCTCTCAGGGCAGAGTAAAGCTTAACGGTCATCCTGTAAAGCTGGGTGACAAATGCGGCTATAAGGATCTTATAACTATTGACGGCGAACGTATCTTCCTTCCGAGAAAGAGGGAGTTCGTTTATATAATGCTCAACAAACCGAGAGGATATGTGACGACAGTATCAGATGAGCTCGACAGGCGCTGCGTAATGGATCTTCTGGAGGATGTTGAGGCAAGAGTATATCCTGTAGGAAGACTTGACCGTAATTCCGAGGGACTGCTCCTGTTTACCAATGACGG
>LVAK01000133.1 GCA_001604035.1 Clostridiales bacterium Firm_05 | reverse complement strand
GGCATATATGTTTATAAAGAAGAAGTATTATTCTCATTAGATGCACATAATATTTACGCAGAGGAAATTGATCTCGTGTTCAACTCTGACGGCTCCAAGGAGCTTCGCTATATGGACTATGACCACCAAAAGTACTGTGATAAATTATAAGGCAGTCATCCCGGATCGGCTTCTCAGGAAGGGCTCTGACCTTCTGTTTCCTGCCGTCTCCGGCACTATATAATAAAATAATCCCCGAAGTGATGTTTTACCACTTCGGGGATAAGTTTTTAATAGTTACCGGAGGTATCCTCCATAAGCTTGAACTTGATATCGTAATACGATATCTTTCCGTCCTTATCGATATGAGCACAGGTCGCCGGTACTGTATCGCCTGCGCCGTACTGGCTGCTGATAGTGTCATAGAACTCGTTGTAAGTTCTGACAGCCTTGCCGTTGACTTCTGTAATGAAATCGCCTTCCTTGAGGGCGGTGTTCTTGATATCGGCGTCATCGCTGATAGAGTCGATATAGATACCGCTGAAATCCTCAGGCAGCTCAAATTTGAGTTCCTCTTCAATAGCATCGATCTTGGTCTGGCTGGACATATCTATAAGTGTGATACCGATGCGGAAGCGTCCGCTGACATATCCGTCATGGATGAGCTGTTCCATTATCGGTACGGCCTCGTTTATAGTTATAGCAAATCCAAGTCCCTCAAAGGATGAGTTTACGTATTTTGAAGAGGTTATTCCGATGACCTGACCGTACATATTTACAAGGGCACCGCCGGAGTTTCCGGGGCTGATATCAGCATTGGTCTGGATGCAGTCCATTTCAAAGCCGGTTCCGTCGCCGCTTCTTATCTTACGGTTTACTGCTGACACGATACCGTCAGTAACAGTGCTGGAAAGATTGGCAGGATTTCCTATAGCGATCACCTGCTCACCTACGATAGTCTCATCGGAATCGCCAAGTGTTGCCGGCTGAAGCTCGACGCCATCGACTTTTATAACAGCTATGTCAGTCTTGATATCTCTGCCGATTATCTTTGCGGGATATACATTGCCGTCAAGGGTGTTAACGGTATGATATCCGTCCTCCCTGAGCACATGGGCATTTGTAACGATATATCCGTCCTTTGAAAGCACTATGCCTGAACCTGTGCCGAGCTCGTCAGCATTTCTGGCGGAGATAGCGTTCTCATAGGTATATATCTCAACTATAGACGGCCTTACCAGCTCAGCGATACCCTCGGTGGTATACTTTCCGTTTTCGTCCTTGAAGTTCTCAGGATCATTAGCGCCCTCCGGCTTTGATTCACGGTAAAGCACTATCTGTTTTGCATCCACAAGCTTATCGATAGCGTCCTTGCTGTTCAAAATATCGTGGACGATACCGAATACAGCCAGAGCCAGCGATCCGAGTATAAGTATCAGGAAGAGTATGATAGCTGCTGCTTCACCTCTGCTGCGCTTCTTCTTTTCGGTTTCAGCAGTCTGCTGCATCCGGCTGCGTTCCAGTTCCTCAAAGCCTATAGGCTCATACATGAAATCGTCATAGCGTCTCGGAGGCTGATTGTTGTATCCGCCGTACTGCTGCGGTCCGCCATACTGTGGCGGCGGCGGAGGCATCATATTGCCGTATCCGTATGGTCTTTGCGGCTGGCCATAGCCAGGACGCTGGAAATTCTGTCCCTGACCGTACTGAGGGGCGTTGTTAAAGGGGTTATTGTAGCCCTGAGGCGGAGGAGGAGTTGACTCCTTCTCATACTTCGGGGTATAGGAGGATTGCTCGTAGGAGCTGTTATCCTGAGTATTTTCGTTCTCAAAGCCTTCTCTTTCGTCCATAAATTATCCTTTCTGTTACTGAAGCTGATCCTTGGCTTCAGGTTCCTTTTTTTCGGGTTCGTTTTTCTCCTGATTCTTCCTATCGGACAGACGTTTCTTTTCGCTGAGCTCAGGTATCTGTATCTGGAACTCAGTATATTCGCCGTAAACGCTTTTTACGACGATATGTCCCTTATGGAGATGAACTATCTTCCTGGAAATGGAAAGTCCGATACCAAGTCCGGTAGCATCCTTGCCACGGGATGAATCTGTCTTATAGAATCTGTCGAATACCTGCTGGATCTCTTCTTCAGTAAGACCTTCGCCGGTATTTCTTATTGCAACTGTATTTATGCCGTCAACCTTTTCAAAGGAGAATGAGAGAGTTCCGCCCTCGTTCACGAATTTTACGGCATTCTCAACAATATTATATATTACCTGCTGCATCAGGTCAGGATCGACTACTGCGATCAGTCTGTCGCTGTCAAGTCCTTCTACCTCAAGGCGCTTATCGTCGATCTTCTTTTCAAACATTAGCACTGTCTTTACAACAAGGTCGGTAAGATTAGTTTCCTTGAAATTAGGAGTAAGGGTGCCTGACTCATATCTTGTCATATTCAGCATGGAGGAGATAAGTATCCTCAGTCTCTGCATCTCATTTGAAACGAGAACCAGATATTCATTCTGCCTTGACTTGGGGATAGTGCCGTCAAGTATGCCTGAAACAAAACCGCTGATAGTTGTCATAGGAGTGCGGAGCTCGTGGGAAACATTGGCAATGAAGGTCTTTGAGGTCTGCTCGCTGTTTTCAACATCAGAGGCAAGAGCATTGACATAGCCGGCTATCTCCTTTGGGATACCATCCTCGTCATCCCTGATCTTTTCTGAGAAATCTCCCTTGGCGTACATCTCGCATACTTTCAGGAAATCGAACTCATATGCCGCCTGCTTTCTGACCTTCTTCCTGAGTATGATAAACGCAAGATAAAGTGCCACAAGAGCAAATGCAATGTATATCAGAGCAGATTTCAGCATAAAACTATTCATGTCATCAGTCTTTTTTCCAAAGACGATGTAGACCTTATCCGGAGCTATATCACCGTTCTTGCTGAGGAAGGCACGGGCTCCGTAGAGGAAGCAGGGCTGATTCTTTGAGAATGAAGCGGAGTCAAGAGCAAGGTAGTGATGCTTTTTGCCGTCGATAGTTTCTTTTATGCTGCTTGATATATCCGGGACATCTTCTTCGGAATTATCTACACGCATACGGTCGATAGTATCGTTCACGTATTTATTGCCGTCATAGTCAGCGGAGGAAAGGATGCTCTCTCCTGCCTTATTATAGACGTATATCTTCATCTTGTTCTCTGTGGTGAATCTGAAATGGAGGCGCTTTATCCTGTCATTATCAAAGCTGCCTGTAGCCTGATATTCGTCCTCCAGGCAGGAAATGAACAGATCTCCGGTATTCTTCAGTTTCTTCAGTTCGTTGTTCTTATAAACTCTTGTTATCATTGTCACAGAGATGACTCCCACAAAGAGGAGCGCAAGGAGAATGGCGAACATAGAGTATCTGAACGAGTGGTAATAGGAACTGTCTTTATAGTTCAAAGCATTTCACCTCGGTATAAAAACAGGGGACTGCTGTCCCCTGAAGTTGATTTAGAGTCAGCAAGAAGCCGCCTGCGGGACTATGCGGCAGGCTGTCATTCTTCTTCGTCGGCCTCGAATTTATATCCTACGCCCCATACTGTCTTGAGAGCCCATTTATCGGAAATTCCCTCAAGCTTTTCACGGAGACGCTTTATGTGTACATCGATAGTACGTGAATCGCCGTAGTATTCAAATCCCCATACCTCGTCAAGAAGCTGATCACGGGTATATACTCTGTTGGGATTTGAGGCAAGGTAGAAAAGGAGCTCCAGCTCCTTAGGAGGAGTATCGATAGTCTTGCCGTTGACCTTGAGCTCATAGCGAGTCATGTTGACAGAGAGCTTGTCATAGTGAACTTCCTTCACTTCCGGCTCGGCAGCACCAGTGCCTACACGGCGTGTAACGGCATTGATACGGGCGATAACTTCCTTTGCATCAAAAGGCTTTACGATATAGTCGTCAGCACCCAGTTCAAGACCGATGACCTTGTCGATGGTCTCACCCTTAGCGGTTATCATGATTATCGGCACATTGGACTTCTTTCTGATCTCACGGCATACCTGCCAGCCGTCCATACCGGGGAGCATGATATCGAGAAGGACCATATCCGGCTTCAGGGCGTTGAATTTAACTACAGCCTCTTCACCGTCATGTGAAAGGATAACGCCGTAGCCGTCCTTTTCAAGATAGAGTCTGAGGAGGTCGCATATATTCTTGTCATCATCAACGATAAGTACTTTTAAACTCTTATCTATAGCCATTTTGAACAAACCTCATTTCCTAAATAATCATCCTTTAATTACATTCCTTTTATTAATAGAATGTTATGTTTATTATAACGCAAATTGAAGATATTGTCAATAAAAATTAAACAAAAAATGAAATAAAAATATTATTGTCTCTGCTGCTCTCAATAACAGCATGATACCTGTATGCCGGAGCTCACGTTAAAGAACGGCTTTTTAGGCTGATCCGACTTTTCAACAGTATTATCAACTTATTGTGCATAATTCCAAAAT
>LVAK01000132.1 GCA_001604035.1 Clostridiales bacterium Firm_05 | reverse complement strand
CAGTCCGTTGAGGTAAGCTGTTATCTCAGCGGAGAATGCAACTATGGAAGAAAACGGAGTATGGCCGTTCAGGTATCCCTGCTGGTTCAGAGGGATGAGTGAGCGGTCGAAGTTCCTTTTAGCGGTGATGAGTGCAGTCTCCGGAAGACCGGCCGCAGTCACAGTTCCGCTTATGGAACAGCGCTTGTTTATGGCGTAGCAGCGGCATTTCATGCCAGCCTGTGTCAGAGTCTCCAAGGTCAGTGCGGAGTCCTTTCCGCCGCCTATTGGGACGAGGCATCCGCTGAGACTGCGCTGAGAGGGCTTCTCCGGCAAGGAAAATTTTCCGGCGGAGATGATATCAACAAATGAATCCCTGTCAGTCTTAATTCCGTTGACATAGAAAAATTCTCCCAGTCCCAGGAACCAGAGTTTCTTCCACCACTGTATCTGCTCATCGCTGAGCTCTCCGCATTCCACACGTACCTCCGGCGAGCAGGTTGCCTTCCAGTAGCTGACAGCCTCGGCCATTCCCATTGAGAAGGCAAGGCGCTCGAAAACCGGATCATCCTTTACAGTTATGCCTTCCGGCTTCGGGAAGCTCCATGAGGGAGTGAAATCCGCCAGACCTTCGATAGAGAATACAAAGGCTATATCGATAGCGTCTGCGGTCTCATCTATGCTGTATGACTTATAGGCGAATACGGGGAAATCGCCTCTGAACTGTGCAAATTTATCCATTATTTCCTCCGGGATATCAGACATTTCCGCTGAGTTTCTTGTAATGCTCTTTAAGGAGCTCAAATGTCTGATCGGATAAGTCGTGCTCGATCTTGCAGGCGTCCTCGGCAGCAGTATCCTTGTCGACGCCGAGATACTCAAAGAAGCTTGAGAGAACCTGATGTCTGTCGTAGATATGCTCAGCGACCTCTCTGCCCTTTTCGGTGAGGGTGATGTGATTATCACTGTCCACCTTTACCAGATCGTCATCCTTCATCTTTTTAAGTACGATAGAGACAGTAGGGCGGGAATATCCCAGGTATGAGCAGATATCTATAGCATGAACATCGGGCTGCTTATGTGAAAGTATGAGAATAGTCTCAAGATAATTTTCAACTGCTTCTGTAATAGCCATTATATGTTCTCCTTTACATTTTATGGTAGAGTATGATATACATATTATATTATATCATATTTTTTTTTCGATTACAACACCTTTTTGTCTGCCATTCGCTGTAAACTTAATAAGATAAAAAAACGGCGGAGAAAAACTCCGCCATCGGTTTACTTTATTGCAAAATAGAGTATTACCAGTGCGCCGAGGACTATCCTGTACCAGCCGAACACCTTGAAATCGTGCTTCTTGATATATCCCATGAGGAACTTGATGACAAAGAGCGATACCACAAATGCTGTTATCATTCCTGCTGCAAGTACTGCAAGCTCTGTTCCGGAGAAATCAAGTCCGAACTTCGCCAGCTTCAGCAGGCTTGCTCCGAACATTACCGGCACTGCAAGGTAGAATGTGAATTCTGCCGCAACAGTTCTTGAGATGCCTATCATCAGCGCACCCACGATAGTTGCTCCTGAGCGTGAAGTGCCGGGGAAGACTGCTGCGATGAGCTGGAACATACCTATTATAAAGGCAGCCTTGTAGGTGAGCTGACTTATCTCAGTTACTTTCGGAGAGCGTCCCTTGTTCCAGTTTTCAACGATGATAAAGGCGATACCGAATACGATAAGCGCTATTGCTACAGTCCACGGGTTGTAGAAGTGCTCATCTATCCAGTCGTCCAGCAGCAGTCCCACAACTGCGGCAGGTATACAGGCGGCCAGCACCTTGAACCACATCTGGAATATGTCCTTCTTTATGTATGCTCCGAAGCCCTTGTCAGAGAGGGAAGCGTGATTGTCCTTCTTACCGAATGGCCAGAGCTTGTGCCAGAAAATTACTACTACAGCCATAATCGCTCCGAGCTGGATAACAACATCGAACATCTTCTTGAAGTCCTCTGACTGTTTAAGCTTCAGGAACTCGTCAACGAGTATCAGGTGACCGGTGCTGCTTATCGGCAGCCATTCTGTAATTCCCTCGACTATGCCGAGGATTATCGATTTCAGTATCTCTATCATAGCTATTTCCTTTCTTCCGTAGATAGTTGCTATTATATCATATTTTAATATGTATGTCAAATATTCCGCCGTGTAGGTGAGGCTGCCTACCAATCTCCTAATTACCATGATATTTTTGGAAAGCTGAGAAATTAATAAAAAATTAATATAATTCTAAAGGCCTTGACAAATCAAGATTTTTATAGTATGATATTAATGGGAAAGAATTAGCTTTTTGATTCTTTTCTTGATTTTCATTTTTAAGGAGGTCTAATTTATGAGTAGATATGCAATGTGTCCTGTATGTGGGCATAGAATGCGCCGCTACACTAATAGTATTGGATACTGGGATGGCGAGACGTATGAATGCGACTATTGTAACTCAAGTAACTGCGATGATGACGGTGAAGGTTTGAGTGTTTACGAAGCTGCTGATATTTGGGCGTCAAATGGAAAAGATGAGGATTATACTTATGGCTTTTCAGAAGATGAACTGGAAGAGGCTTTAAATGCCTAAAAATGAATGGAGGTTGTTTATGGGGAATTTTGCGATAATCAAAAATGCCATTGATGGACTGTTTGGTGCCTTTCTTTCAAAACCGGGAGATAGTTTTTCAGCTAGAGTTACTCCAAGCGGAAGACAAGTTGTTAAAATTTCTAAGGGGGATATAAAACAGTCTGCTGTTCGCTATCCTAATGGAACGGTTGTTGAGACTAGGGTTTATAAAGACTGAAGTTGTCTTCATTAATGTTTAATTGTTGTTTTGTTATAATATTATAGTGCATATACGAATTTGAGGCTGGTTGTGAAAAACTAGCCTCATTAATTTTGGTGAATGTTTAAAGGAAAATGATGCTTCATTGAAAAAAGTGAAGCAGTAATATATGCAAAGAAAAATTTCCCCATATCTCTTGCATTTTTCATAACACTATGATATAATATTAACGATAGGGTAAAAATCCCTGTAAATGAAATTCTCAGGAGGAATTTAGATTATGTTAACTTCAGCTACCGAAATGCTCCAGAAAGCAAGAGCAGGCAAATACGCAGTAGGCCAGTTCAACATCAACAACCTTGAGTGGACAAAGGCTATTCTTCTCACAGCTCAGGAGCTCAACAGCCCTGTAATCCTCGGTGTATCCGAAGGCGCAGGCAAGTATATGACAGGCTTCGAGACAGTAGCAGCAATGGTTGCAGCTATGGACAAGTCTCTCGGAATCACAGTACCGGTTGCTCTTCACCTCGATCACGGCTCATATGAGGGCTGCTACAAGTGCATCAAGGCTGGCTTCACATCTATCATGTTCGATGGTTCACACTTCCCGATCGACGAGAACGTTGCAAAGACAACAGAGCTCGTAAACGTTGCTCACGGTCTTGGCCTTTCAATCGAGGCTGAGGTAGGCGCTATCGGCGGCGAAGAGGACGGAGTTATCGGTAAGGGCGAGTGCGCTGATCCTGACGAGTGCAAGATGATCGCAGATCTCGGCGTTGATTTCCTTGCTGCTGGTATCGGTAACATCCATGGTGTATATCCTGCAAACTGGGAGGGACTCAGCTTTGAGACTCTCGAGGCTATCAACAAGAAGGTTGGCGATATGCCTCTCGTACTCCACGGCGGTACAGGTATCCCTGACGATATGATCACAAAGGCTATCTCACTCGGCGTTGCAAAGATCAACGTAAACACAGAGTGTCAGCTCGTATTCGCAGAGGCTACAAGAAAGTACATCGAAGCTGGCAAGGATCAGCAGGGTAAGGGCTTTGATCCAAGAAAGCTTCTTGCTCCCGGATTTGAGGCTATCAAGGCTAAGGTCAAGGAGAAGATGGAGCTCTTCGGAAGCGTTAACAAGGCTTGATCGTATAGTTCCTACATATTATAATATAGGATGTTTTTTGTACAAAGATCCATATAAGATTTGCCCCGAAGCAGTTCAGTCTGCTTCGGGGCATTTTATTGTTTATAGGCTGATGATATTTGATCAGCAAGGATAAGTCTGTTTCAGATATTCGATCAGCATTTCCGGAATGAACTGGTAGTGGTGGGATTCATACAATTTATATGTCAGGTCTGCGCCGTGAGCTTCCAGACGTTCTTTCAGTTTTGCAACGCCTTCAAGCGTTGTATCATCTCCCTCACGATAATAGTGTGCATAATCAGGATCTTCCAGAGAACCTGCACAGAGGAATACAGTCTTATTCAGCTTTTCGTTTCTGTCGAAATAGTCGTAATCATTCAGCACATACTCTTTTTTATCGTTATGAAACAGTCCCCAGAATGCAGGACTGCCAATGATGTAATGACCGAAGGGCTGATTATCGTACTTGTCCGAATTGAACAGTGCATAGTGTGTGAATACGCCGCCGTCCGAATGGCCGTACAGCGTTGAATTTCCGCAGTCGATGTTATAATTCTCACATAAATACGGCATGAGGTTGTCGGTGATAAAATCAAGCAGCTCCTTACGGTTCAGAACAAGATCAACAAAGCGCATTTCCTGGTCAGGATCGGTGACATCATAGCTGTAATAAAGGCTGGCAAGAATAACAGGTGCAGCTTCGCCGTTCTCCATGCATTTTCTCAGCTCCGGACAGTTGCCAAAACGCCAGATACCGTCTGTCAGGAAGAATACAGGATAGGTCTTATTTTCGTCATAATCCGGCGGGAGCGTAACGTGTACAGTAAATTCTTCGCCCAGCTCATCATCGTAAATACTTATCTCGTCAACGGAATCCTTTATCGCTTCAACTGCATCACGGTCGTATTCCCAATCGCTTCTGTGATTGTGAAAAACTTTCGATAAAGACATCGAATCATCGGTAAAATCCACACTTCCCTCAGGCAGCGTTTCGTAAGTACCGTTTTTCAGAGCTTCGTTTGCAAGCCGCATTTGAAAAATGGTCGTCTCGGTCTCTTCATCAGTGTATCCCAGTAATTCAGCAGCATTTTTTTTAAGGAATTCCATATACTCATCAAATGTATCAAAAGAATATGTTTTCGCTTCAGGCTCACCGTTCTCGTTGCACTGCGTTATGTCAAAGGTGATTGTACCTCCGTCATAAAACGGATCCTCATACGGTACCCTTAACAGCAGCATATAACCGTCAACGAGAGTGCATTTCGGAATACGGTATTCTCCGCCTGATTCTTCAGCCTTTTGAATGTTTTCCAACGCTTTGCTGTATTGTTCATCGTCCATTTCAGCCCGGTTCTCCTCAAGCGAGGCACGCCATTCATCAAGGTCGATGGTCATGAACTCAACGCTGACCTTATGCTCGGCATTCGGATCAGTGCTGGGCTTTTCAAATTTGTCCAGAAGTGTAAGCTCGTGCTTTTCAACAAATTGAAGCTCATTATCTGTCATTTTATTTTTGAGCTGTACCGGTTCAGGTGCTTTAACAGGCTCAGTTGTCTGTACCTGTTCAGATGATGAGCAGTTTTCACTGCTGCCTGAGCTGCTGCAGGAACTCATTGCTGTTATCATAACAAGTGATAAGAGAAGTGCGATAGTTCTTTTCATTATTATAATACCTTTCTTGTTTTAGTTCAGAGTTAAAACTTATAAAGACAAGTTCTGGATCATTTGTAATTATAGCATAATACTGTTGTGATGTCAATATAAACACTTTGGCATGAAAAGTGTGCTCAGGGCCATTTTTTACAGAATTGTTAATAAACTCTTGACAAATCGTTTTTTTTCAGTTATTATTAAGGTGTATAGGTATGGCAGAAAGCCTTACCTGATAATACTAAGAGAGGGGTATTAATTATGAATCACAAGAAAATCGTTGCTGCAGTCTCATCACTTGCTATGGCTGCAGGAATGGCAGGCTATCTCCCCAGCGGAAATACTGCTGCTCCTGTAACAGCCGTTGCGGCAGACAGCAGCTACAACTACGCTGAGGCTCTTCAGAAGTCGATGTTCTTCTATGAGGTACAGCAGTCCGGCAGACTTCCTGACTGGAATGCAGTTACATGGAGAGATGCATCAATGATGAAGGAGGACGGCACTACTGCTGACGTCGTTGAAGGCGGCTGGTACGATGCCGGCGACCACTTCAAGTTCACTCTTACAAATGCCTACACTGCATCTGTCCTCGCATGGGGCATTATCGAGTACAAGGACGCTGTTAAGAAGGCTGGTCTTTATGATCTCTACATGAACAACCTTAAGTTCGGCCTCGATTATATCTCAAGATGTGACCTTGGCGATGAAGTTATCGGTACTATCGGTGATGACAGCTTCGACCATAAGTGGTGGGGCAGCCCTGAGGTATACATCAGAAAGTGGAAGATAATGGGCAGCGGCGGAGTTGAGGAAAGACCTTACGACACTATGACGTGTTCTACAGTTACCGGTTATATGGCTGCTGCACTTGCAGAGGGCGCTATCCTCCTAAAGGACGAGGATCCTACACTTTCAGCTTCATATCTTGCACAGGCAAAGAGTCTTTTCGAGCGTGCTGATAAGGTAAGAAGCGATGCTGGACAGGGCGTACAGAAGAATTATTACAATATCCAGCAGCACGGCGATGTTACAGACTATATCGATGAGCTCATGTATGCTGCTAACTGGCTCTACAGAGCTACAGGCGATCAGTCTTACCTTGATAAGTGTAAGACTGACTATATTCCGAAGTATCCGCTTGAGAACCAGTCTACTGAAAGAAAGTACACATGGGGATTCTGCTGGGATGACTCGACACAGGCAGCTGCTCTTCTTTATGCTCAGAACACAGGTGATCCGGAGTGGGCAGCTCATGTTAAAAAGCATTTATATTACTGGATGGGCAAGGGCGATGGAACCTCTATAAAGAAGTTTGCAGAAGCTATAACTCCAAAGGGACTTTCATGGCTTTTCCAGTGGGGCTGTCTCCGCCACTCAACAACAACAGCATGGCTGGCAAAGCTGGCTTCCGATACAATTTTAAAGGACGATATCGCCGCATCAGAAATAGATAAGTGGGCTGACAAGCAGATGGATTACTGCTTCGGCGACAACGAGATGGGCATAAGCTATGTCCTCGGAATGGGCGATGAGAATCCTACTGCTATCCACCACAGGGGTGCTTCCGGTATCCACGATGACCACTGGAATGAGCTTGGAACTACTCCAAAGGCTTCTTCCGGCGGCGAATCATGGCAGACAGAGTATGCACATACTCTTTACGGTGCTCTCATAGGCGGTCCTGATAAGGATGGTAATTACGGAAGTTATACAGTTTCTGACTACCAGTATACTGAGGTAGCTATAGACTATAACGCAGGTTATACCGCAGCTCTCTGCGCTATGATCGATGACCACGGCGGAAAGCCGCTTGCAGACTTCCCTCCGACAGAAACTCCTAAGTGGGCAGAGTGGGAAGTAGCAGCAGTCCTCAACGGACAGCCTGCTGACAGCTACACAGAGATAAAGGCATGGGCTATGAACCATACAGCATGGCCTACCAGAGTTGCAAAGGACGTTAGATATCGTTACTTCTTCGATGTAACAGAGCTTTTGGATAATGGCCTTACAGTAGATCAGATCAAGGTGGAGACAAAGGCACAGCAGTATTCCGAGGGTGAGCAGGGTTATGCTCATGCTGAGGGACCGTTCCAGTATGATGGAAATATCTACTATGCTGATATCGTATTCGATGACGGAAGGGCTATCATGCCTACCGGACAGAGCGAGCACAGAGACGAGGTACAGTTCCGTATCTCTATCCCGGATGCTATCGACGGACAGTCTACTAAGGGTGCATGGGATGTAAGCAATGACTGGTCATACCTTGGCGGACTTGCTACTGCTTCTGACCTCAAGAAGGATGATTCACTCAATGAACATATTACGATGTATGTAAACGGTGTGCTTGTATGGGGCGAGGAGCCTGACGGCACAAAGCCTACAAAGTCTGATTATACATTCACAAGAAACGGCGGCGGTTCTGAGATCGTAACAGATCCTACTACAGGCCCGACCACAGGTACTACAGGTGATCCTTCTGATATCTTATGGGGCGATGCTGATCTTGACGGTGTAGTTAAGATGAACGATGTTGTTCTTATTGCACAGTCCATTTCCAATGGCGATAAGTATGGCCTTGAAGGCACAGATGACAGCCATATCACCGAGAAGGGACAGAAGAACGCTGACTGCTTCGATCCTGGTTCAGGCGTAACTCCTAAGGATGCTTTATCTATCCAGAAATTCCTTCTGAATATGGTAGAACTTCCGGAAAAATCCAAATAATCAGATGATATTTAATTAATTCATACTTATGTAACAAGAGGAGCTTTGCCTCCTCTTGTTTTTTATGGGTATTTGTAAGATGTTAACAAAAAAAGCTTCCTGCCATTAGGAAAATACACGAATTTCAAAAAAGCTATTTACTTTTTTTTCTGGATATAATATAATATGGTTGGTGAGGACGGGTATAGTGCAGGTTCGTAAGGGCGCCTGACTCATCATCGTAAAAACGGTATAACCGCAATGTTTGCACTGGCATTGCGTTATAAGTACATTATATCTTTTATTTTATCAGGGAGGGTAAAACAATGCACAAGAATTTCAAGAAAGCATTAACCGGTTCTCTCTTGTCAGCAGCTATGCTCGCAACTACAGTTTGCGGCGCAATTGCTCCTATGAGCGCTTCTGCAGAGATTGCTAAGAAGGGCGGAGAGCGTCTCGGTGCTACAACTTTCGATGATAACATCGGACTTCCGTGGCACACCTGTGAAACAAACCCCGCTAAGCAGACATTTGATATTGCAGACGGTAAGTATGTAATGAAGATCGTATCAAACGGTCCTGGCGCACAGGGCAGATGGGATCTTCAGTTCCGTCACAGAGGTATTGATATCGTAAGCGGCCACGAGTACTATGTACACGCTGAGATCACTTGTTCAGCAGACGGCTACTTCTATACCAAGATAGGTAACTACTCCGGTAAGAAGGAGTACTGGAACAACGCCGGCGAAGGCAAGTGGATGCCTGTACCGCTCAAGAAGGGACAGACTTATGTAATCGATACTACATTCGTTGCTGGTTCTGAGCAGGATGCTATCGAAGACGGCCCTGCAGAGTGGGCTTTCCACTACGCTGACCACAAGAACTCCACAAGTGAGTGGGCAAATACAGATACTGGTGTTCCGGAGGGAGCTACTATCACATTCGATAATATGTCTCTCCAGGATATGACAGATACTACACCTGTTGACCAGACTAAGGAGTACGGCGCTATCAGACCTAAGTCTAACGTTCGTCTCAACCAGGTTGGTTACTTCACAAAGCTCAGAAAGAGAGCTTCTTATACAACTGATGCTAAGGATCCGCTCAACTTTACTGTTTACGACAAGTCCGGTAAGTCTGTTTACACAGGCAAGGCTTGCGAGGTAATCTCCGGCGATACTGAGTCCGGTACACCTGAGGCTGTAAAGGTTAAGGGCGACGGCGGAAAGATGGTCGACAGATACAAGGATTCCGGTAAGTACGTTCAGATCCTTGACTTCACAGATATCCCTGATACAGTTACAGGTGACGGCTTCTATATCATCGTTGATGATAAGGTAGGTGTTTCCGGTACACAGTACAGCATCTATGAGGGCGCATTCGATACAACTATCGAGGGCGACAAGGTAATGTGGGAGAACTGGAAGACTAAGAAGTCATACCAGATGAACAAGTCTCACCCATTCTCAATCAAGACAGAGAAGGTTTACGGCGACCTCGTTAGAGACGCTGCTTCATACTACTATCAGAACCGTTCAGGTGTTGCTATCGAAGCTAAGTACATCAAGAACGGTGACGATCCGAAGCTTGCACATAGCCAGAAGGGACATAACCCTGATACAGCTTATGTACAGCCTAAGTGGGTTAAGGCATACAACGGCGCTAAGTTCGACGGTGATACAAAGTACGAGATAACTGCTACAGGCGGTTGGTACGATGCTGGTGACCACGGTAAGTACGTTGTTAACGGTGGTGTATCCGTATGGACACTCCAGAACCTCTATGAGATGTCTACAAAGATCGGTACCGGCAGCAAGTGGGACGATGGAAAGACAATGCTCATTCCTGAGGGAACAAACGGCGCTCCTGACCTCCTCGATGAGGCAAGAGTTGAGCTTGAGTGGTTCTTCGATATGATTGTTGACTCCAAGGATCCTTACTGGGGCAAGGACGCTGGTCTTGTTTACCACAAGCTCCATGACTCCAAGTGGACAGGTCTTGCTATCTACGCTTGGGACTACGGCGATTTCGCAGACGGTATGGCTCGTATAGTTAAGCCACCAACGTATGCTGCTACATTCAATACAATAGCTTGTGCTGCACAGGCTGCTCGTCTCTGGAAGGGCATCGATGATGACTTTGCTGATGAGTGTCTTGCAAACGCTAAGAAGTGCCTTGCTGCTGTTGAGAAGCTCAAGAGCGACTGGGCTATCAAGGAAGGTTCACCTCTCGAGCAGGATAATGTTGAGGGTGAAAACTTAAGAGGTAAGGATCCTCTGTTTGCTCCTCTCGATCAGGCTATCGGCGGTGGTCCTTACGGTGATACATACGTTGAGGATGACTATTACTGGGCACTCTGTGAGCTCTTCGCTACAACAGGCGACAAGGAGTACTATGACAAGCTCATGGAATACAAGAATCCTAACGATTCAACTGGTGCAGATAAGGCTCTCAGCCTTACAGCTAACCTCGGCGGTGGTGAGAACAAGGGTTCATTCAGCTCCTTCAACTGGGGTTGTACATCCGGTCTCGGAACACTGTCACTCCTTCTGAATGAAGATAAGCTCTCTGACGCTGACAAGAAGACAGTTAGAGATTCAATCGTAAAGGTTGCTGACGAATTCATCGAATTCCAGGATAGCAACGGAATGGGAATTCCTTACAAGGGATCAACATTTACTGATGAGATCAACATCGGTAAGGATGAGAACGGTAAGCCTATCGAGGTTACTGGTTATGAGTGGGGTTCAAACTCATTCGTAGCTAACAACGCTATAGTTATGGCTTATGCTCAGCTCATCACAGGTAAGCAGAAGTACATCGACGGTGCTTCAACATCTATGGATTACCTCTTCGGACGTAACGGTAACGACTTCTCTTACATCACTGGTTACGGTGATACAGAGATGGAGACAGTTCTTCAGTATCCTCACCACAGATTCTGGTCTGCTGGTATCGATCCTGAGTTCCCGAAGGCTCCTAACGGAATCCTTTCAGGTGGTCCTGGCGCAGGTATGCAGGATCCATACGTAGGCGGTCTCGGATACAAGAGAGGCGCTGTTGCAAGCCAGAAGTGCTTCGTTGATAGTGCTGAAGCTTGGTCTGTAAATGAGATCACAATCAACTGGAATGCTCCTCTTCTCTGGATGGCTTCTTACCTCGAGGACGTAGCTCCTCAGGATCCAAGCAAGGTTACTCTCGGTGAGACAACTCCTGGCCCAGATCCTCATGGAACTTTCGATCCTTCAAAGGGTTCAGGTGTATGGGGCGATGCTGACCAGGATAAGCAGGTTAAGATGAACGACGCTGTTCTTATCATGCAGTCCATCTCTAACGCTGACAAGTACGGTCTTGAAGGTACTGAGTCAACTCATATTACTGACCAGGGTCAGTACTGGGGTGACGTAGACGATCACCAGGATCCAGGTTCTATCACACCTAAGGATGCTCTCAAGATCCAGCAGTATCTCCTTAAGATCGTTACAGATCTTACACCCGCTGGTAAGTAATTCTTGAATTACTGAACAAACAAAAAACTAAGGGACGCTTCGGCGTCCCTTTTTATTATCATTATCGGATATAAAACAGTGAAAAAAGACAATAAAAAAGCCGCTCATTTCGAGCGGCTTTATCAATTATAAGCTTGGATCAAACACCGTACTTAGCTGTAGCAACTGGAACGCCAGGGCCCATTGTAGAAGTTACTGTGCAGCTCTTGAGGTAAGTACCCTTAGCTGCAGCAGGCTTAGCCTTAACGATAGCTTCCATAAGAACAGTGAAGTTCTCGTCGAGCTTAGCAGCACCGAATGAAGCCTTGCCGATAGGGCAGTGGATGATGTTTGTCTTGTCGAGACGATACTCGATCTTACCAGCCTTAGCCTCAGTTACAGCCTTTGCAACGTCAGGAGTAACTGTACCAGCCTTCGGGTTTGGCATAAGACCACGAGGTCCGAGAACCTTACCGAGACGACCAACAACGCCCATCATGTCAGGTGAAGCAACAACAACGTCGAAGTCCATCCAGTTTTCCTTCATGATCTTGTCGACCATGTCCATACCGCCAACGAAGTCAGCGCCAGCAGCCTGAGCTGCCTCATACTTATCTTCCTTGCAGAATACGAGAACTCTTACGTTCTTACCAGTACCGTTAGGGAGAACAACAGCGCCTCTAACCTGCTGGTCAGCGTGTCTTGAGTCAACGCCGAGACGGATGTGAGCTTCAACTGTTTCATCGAACTTAGCCTTTGCGTTCTTGCAGACTAAATCAAGAGCCTCTGCGGACTCATACTGCTTTGCATAATCAACAGCCTTAGCGCTGTCAACATATTTCTTGCCGTGTTTCATTATATTTCCTCCTATTTAAGTGGTAATATCGGGATTACAGTTTACCCGATTAGCGGAATTTTCCTCCCACCAATAGAACGCTGAAAGGGATCTCTCCCATATCATCATTCAATCAATTAAAATTAGTCAACAACTACAACGCCCATAGAACGAGCTGTTCCGGCGATCATGCTCATAGCTGCTTCGAGAGAGCCAGCATTGAGATCGGGCATCTTAGTCTCAGCGATCTTCTGGATCTGCTCCTTAGTGATGTTAGCGACCTTAGTCTTGTTAGGAACTCCTGAACCGCTGTTGATGTTGCAGGCCTTCTTGATGAGAACTGCTGCGGGTGGAGTCTTAGTGATGAAAGAGAATGAACGGTCAGCGTAAACTGTGATAACAACAGGGATTATCATACCGATATCGTTCTTAGTTCTCTCGTTGAATTCCTTTGTGAATGCCATGATATTAACGCCGTGCTGACCGAGTGCCGGACCAACAGGCGGTGCAGGAGTAGCCTTTCCTGCTGCGATCTGAAGCTTAATGTAGCCAACTACTTTCTGTGCCATGTATTCGCACCTCCATAAATGTGGTAAATGGCGAGGCAAGAATTATTTTACCTCTCCCACTGAAACCTCTCGGGTTTCTTTTGACCTTTGTTTCTGATCCAGGGGATCAGTCCTCCACCAGAATTACCTGAGATATAGGCAGTGTAGTGGGGGTTTCACGACCGAACATTGAAACGAGAACGTCAACGGTACGGTCTTCGAGATTGATGTTCTGAACAACGCCTATGAAGCCGTCCATAGCGGTACCTGATACCTGAACACGGTCGCCCACCTTGAAGTTTACTTCTACAGAAGAAACATCGATACCGAAGAGCTGTTTTACCTCAGCCTCGGAAAGGGGAGTCGGTTCTGACGCAGGACCTACGAATCCGGTGCAGCCTCTGGTATTTCTTACGACATACCATGAGTCGTCAGTAACGATCATTTTGACCAGAACGTAACCCGGATAGGTCTTACGCTCGATCTCTTTTGTTTTTCCGTCAGTGATCTCAGTCACCGTTTCGGTAGGAACTCTAACTTCCTGGATAAGATCATGAAGCTTACGGTTTTCAACAACCTTTTCAATATTCTGTGCCACCTTATTTTCGTAGCCTGAATATGTGTGGATAACATACCACTTAGCTGTTTCTGACATAATGATCCTCCTTAGATTTCCTTGTCTGGTTTAGCGATAGATCAATCCCATGATCTTTAAGAAGCCGGTGTCAAGCAGACCAACGAGGATAGCTGAAGCAGCGATAACGCTTACAACAACTGAAGTGTTGTTGATGACAGTCTTCTTTGAAGGCCAGACTACCTTCTTGAATTCGATCCTGAGGTCCTTGAACCATTTCTTGAGCTTACCCTGCTCTTTTTTCTCGGACTTCTTTTCCGAAGTATTCTTAGCCATAAAAATACTCCCTTCGATTACTTTGTTTCCTTGTGAAGAGTATGCTTGCGGCAGAACTTACAATGCTTCATCATTTCGATTCTGTCGGGGTCATTCTTCTTGTTTTTCTTGGAAACATAGTTGCGCTGTTTGCACTCTGTGCAAGCTAAAGTAACCTTTACTCTCATATCGGCACCTCCTGAATTAGTACTTCCTCCGGCGAACGGAGGTAGGTTGTTTGCCTCCCTCGGTACGGGGCAAAAAAATAAACCCCCAACGAGGTACTAATATTATATCATACAATTCACTGCTTGTCAAGGGCTTTTTGCTTATTTTTCGGGAAAAATATGAGCTTTTCGGAGCTCTGGGCAAGGAATGTGATGCTGATTTCACAAATCTATCACAGAACCATCACTTAAAATGTGTAATATAAGCTTATGAAAATTGAGGAGGCTATTTATAATGTATAATAGATCACTGAGATATATAGCTGCTTCGGCGGCGTTAGTACTTGGAGTCTCGGCGGCAGCAGGCTGCTCATCCGGTTCGGGAAGCTCATCCGGCAGGCTTTACAACGCAGCAGTTGAGATGACAAATGAATCCGGCGAGGCTGTTACAAGGCTTGACTATACTGTAATAATAAACGGGGAGGAGATAACGTTCCCGGCCAGTCTCGAACAGCTCAAGACCAGTGGTTGGGTGCCGGAGAATCCTGAGGAGGCCAGCGGTTTTTATTCCAAGGGTGGCGTGCGAATACTGCTGAGAAGCTGCCAGAAGAGTGATGACGATTATAAGGTGAATGGAGTCTCGGTGCGTCAGCGAAATAATAAAGATGTGCAATTTACGGTTTCAACGTCGAAGGGGGTGGAGCTCAATGTTTCCACAAAGGAGGATGTTGTGAATATTTATGGCGATCCGGACAAGGAATGGGAGTACGGTGAGTACTTCTATTACGAGTTTGGTCCGGAGCAAGCTTCTGACCGTGACCTTGACAGGAATGCAGTTGGATTTGAATTTGACGATAACGGTATAGTGAACTCGATCTTTGTAATGCGCTGACAGCGTCAATATCAGAGTATAACAAAAAGGCGATCCATAGTGGATCGCCTTGATTTTTTGAGCTATATTAATGGTAATTAGCCGAGCTCTGCAAAGTACTTGATAGTTCTTACCATCTGTGATGTGTAAGAATTCTCATTGTCGTACCAAGAAACAACCTGTACCTCATAGAGGCCGTCGCCGATCTCAGCAACCATTGTCTGAGTAGCGTCGAAGAGTGAACCGAATCTCATGCCGATAACGTCAGAAGAAACGATCTGATCCTCGTTATAGCCGAAGGACTCAGAAGCAGCAGCCTTCATAGCAGCATTGATGCCGTCCTTAGTTACGTTTGCACCCTTAACAACAGCTGTAAGGATTGTTGTAGAACCTGTAGGAACAGGAACTCTCTGAGCAGAACCGATGAGCTTGCCGTTGAGCTCAGGGATAACAAGGCCGATAGCCTTAGCAGCACCTGTGCTGTTAGGAACGATGTTAGCAGCGCCAGCTCTTGCTCTTCTGAAGTCGCCCTTTCTGTGAGGACCGTCAAGGATCATCTGATCGCCTGTGTAAGCGTGGATAGTGCTCATGATACCGCTCTGGATAGGAGCATAGTCGTTGAGAGCCTTAGCCATAGGAGCGAGGCAGTTTGTTGTGCATGAAGCAGCAGAGATGATCTTGTCATCCTTTGTAAGAGTCTTCTCGTTAACGCTGAATACGATTGTAGGAAGATCGTTGCCTGCAGGAGCAGAGATAACAACCTTCTTAGCACCAGCATCGATGTGAGCCTGTGACTTGTCCTTTGAGCAGTAGAAACCTGTACACTCAAGAACTACGTCAACGCCGATCTCGCCCCAAGGGAGCTCTGCAGCGTTAGCCTTAGCATAGATTGTGAGTGTCTTGCCGTCAACTGTGATTGTACCAGCCTCATCATCAGCTGAAACAGTGTGAAGGTTCTCACCGATCTTTCCACAGTAACCGCCCTGAGCTGTATCATACTTGAGAAGCTGAGCGAGCATTGAAGGCTTTGTAAGATCGTTGATAGCAACTACCTCATAACCCTCAGCATCAAACATCTGTCTGAATGCAAGACGGCCGATACGGCCGAAACCATTAATAGCAACTTTAACTGACATTGGATATACCTCCTAATAATTTGTATAGATTTATTATACTCCAAAAAGGAAATGATTTCAAGAGGTTCGATAAAAAAATAACGGAAAATTCAGGAAATGTATATAATGACTAAAAGTTTTTAGGAAAGTATCAATATTTTATACATGATATCGTCAAAAAATCGGCTGTATGCTCTTCCATTTTTATTGAAAATGTTGTATAATAATAAAGAAACGTCTGTAGACGGCGGGGTGAAAAACTTACCGGAAGGGGACAATTACATGAATGACAAAGATAAGCTCAGGGAGCTTTTGGAGAATCCCTATACTGGCGAGCTCATCAGGGCAAACAGCGATCTGCTGAATTATTCGGCTTCCAACATCATTGCCTGCTGTGAGCTGCTGGAGGACTGCGGCGGAAAAATGGGCGGCAAGGAGTTCAAGAGGTACATCGAAAATATCAGATCCATGTGCAGGAATATACTCAGGTGCTCAACTGTGAACAGCTCCATGGTTTCCGGTGCGGACGGCCCTGTTACTATAAGAGTGGACAAATTCCTTGAAAGCGTTGCCGCCGGCTGCAAGCGTGTCCTGGGAGATACGGTCAGGTTTGTGATCAAGGACAGGACGAATGCGCTGGTGTCGGTGGATCCGGATCTGCTCAGGTTCCTGCTGGTAGGTGCTGTGAGAAGAGCGATATCAGCTGCACCTGATAGGATACTGACAGCCACCATAAGCTCCATACAGGAGGATAATGTGGTGAGAGCCGGCATAAAGATCACCTACCGCAATCCGGTAGATCAGCTTGACAAGCTGATGCCCAACAACTTCTTTGAGAGGTATTACCAGGATATATGCGATATACTTGCGGAGAGGATGAATGTCAAGACAGATTACGGCGAGTGGGGAGTACGGTTCGAGATGCCGGTAGCAGAAATGGAGCCGGACAAGAGCGGCTATCCGTTCATGTTTGCTGATCCGGGAGATTTCTCTTTCTACCGCATAATGCTAAGTGATCCCGAGCTTGGCTGATATGGCTGTAAAACTGCCATCCGGGGCTGTAAAAAGACTGTTTTCAACACACACAAACTTTTTAAGCAACTTACACAGAAAAAACACGTTCTTTTGTTGACAATCATCAAAAAACGTTATATAATATATGTGTGGCATTATTTGCACTTTATTAATATTTTATTTTCGGAGATGTTTTATGGCAAAAGGACTTGAAATCGAAAGAAAGTTCCTGGTGGAGCTTCCGGATGTGAGAAGACTTGATGTCAAGAGAAAGATCGGCATAACACAGACATATCTTAACCACGGTAAGGATAAGTCTCAGCGCAGAGTACGCAGGATCGCCGAAAACGGTGCGATCACCTATACCTATACAGAAAAGGTGTTCATATCCGCTATTACCCGTGAGGAAAATGAATACGAGATAAGCCGTGAGGAGTACGACAGACTTCTCGGCCAGTCCGATAAGAGCGTTCGTCCGGTGGAGAAGGTGCGCTACTGCTTCGACTATCATGACCAGCTCTTTGAACTGGATACCTATCCGTTTTCGGATAAGCTGGCAATAATGGAGCTGGAGCTGCGTTCGCCGGATCAGAAGATCGACTTCCCGGATAACGTCCATGTTCTCGGCGATGTCTCATCAGATAAGCGGTATTCCAACGCTTCGCTTGCCTCGGCAGGCAGCTTTCCGGCAATATCCGGCGGGGAGAATTGCTGATGGCAGAAAAATTCATACAAGTTGACGATCCCAGTCAGCTTGCCGAGCTCTTTGGCCAGCTGGACGGAAATGCAAGCCGTATACAGAAGGACTTCAATGTTAATGTGGTCAGCCGTGACGGCGGTATAAAGGTTATCGGCGAGGAGAAAAATGTGGAGGACGCTTCCCGTGCCCTGCGCTCCCTCCTCGATATAAGCGATAAAGGCCAGAACCTCAGCGAACAGACCGTCCGCTATGTCACCTCTATGGTGGCGGAAGGTGTGGAGTCTGAGCTTGCTGAGTTGGGCGGTGACGGCATATGTGTCACAGCCTCCGGCAAGATACTTCGTGCCAGAACAGTGGGGCAGAAGCGCTATGTTGACGCCATAAAGGACAATACTATCGTCCTCGGCATCGGCCCGGCGGGTACGGGAAAGACCTACCTTGCGGTAGCTATGGCAGTAAAGGCCTTCCGTGAACATAAGATCAGAAAGATCATCCTCACCCGCCCCGCAGTAGAGGCAGGCGAGAAGCTGGGATTCCTTCCCGGTGATCTTCAGGATAAAGTTGATCCCTATCTGCGTCCGCTTTATGACGCACTTTTCGATATGTTCGGTGCTGAGAGCTTCGGAAAGTATATGGAGAAGGGAATAATCGAGGTGGCTCCGCTGGCCTATATGCGTGGGCGTACTCTCGATGAGGCCTTCATAATCCTTGATGAGGCTCAGAATACTACTTCGGAGCAGATAAAAATGTTCCTGACCAGACTGGGAAACGAGAGCAGGATGGTCATAACAGGCGATATCACACAGATCGACCTGCCAGACACAAAGCGTTCAGGCCTTGTTGAGGCGATAAAGGTGCTGAAGGGGATAGACGACATTGCTATCCACAGATTTACTGAAAAAGACGTCGTGCGCCACAGACTTGTACAGGATATTATCAGGGCGTACGAGAAGTACAATGAAGGGAGAATGAGAAATCATGGCTAAATTAAAAGTATACGTGAAGAATAATCAGACAGAGGTGAAGGTGCCGGTAGGAATCAGGCTTCTCATCAGAAGATGCTGCCAGGCTGTCCTCGCAACAGAGAATTTTGGCAAGGACGCTGAGGTAAGCGTTTCATTCGTAAGCAACAGCGAGATAAAGAACCTTAACAAGATCTACAGAAATAAGGACAGTGTTACAGATGTGCTCTCATTCCCGCTGACCAGCGATGACGGTTCAGTTGAACTGAATCCGGATACAGGCGCTGTTATGCTGGGAGATGTGGTAATATCCCTTGAAACAGCCGTTAAGCAGGCTCAGAACTATGGCCATTCACTTGAGCGAGAGGTGGGCTTCCTTACGGTTCACTCAATGCTCCACCTTCTCGGCTACGACCACGAAACAAGCCTTCTCGATCAGCGCATAATGCGTGAGAAGGAGGAGTCAGTGCTGGAGAAGCTGGGTATATCCAGAGATGCTACATTTATAGTAAATGAGGAAAACAACTGATGCCGAGAACTGCTTTTGTGACCATTGCCGGCAGGACAAATGCCGGAAAATCCTCGCTGCTGAACGCTATAGTGGGGGAGAAGATAGCCTCCGTCAGCAATAAGCCCCAGACTACACGTACACGTATAACCGGTATCCGAAATATCGATGATGTGCAGCTTGTATTCTTTGACACTCCAGGACTGCATAAGCCGGTGAACAAGCTCAGCGAGCATATGCTGAATAC
>LVAK01000131.1 GCA_001604035.1 Clostridiales bacterium Firm_05 | reverse complement strand
CTACGTGCATTGCATCGCCGTGCTTGTCACCGGATGACCAGAGGAGCTTTCCATCGTCATCTATACAGGCCGCACCTGTGAATACCTCCTGCTTTCCATCGTTATCACAGTCGGCTGCCATAACATTATGGTTTCCGTTGCCGTATGCACCGCCTTTGTTGCCGCTGTCATATATCCAGCGCTTCACAAGCTTGCCGTCACGGACGTCAACTGCTGACCAGGTAAGTCTTGTGTAGTAGCCTCTGCCGTATATAGCCGAAGGATGAACCCCGTCAAGATAGGCGATACCGCTGTTCATACGGTCAACACGGTTTCCGTAGTTATCGCCCCAGTCACTGACTTTGCCTCTCGGAACAGGATAATCTATCGTATCAAGGCATTTTCCGGTCTTTCCGTCAAAGAGTGAAAGATACTCCGGGCCGTCAAGTATGTAACCGTTTCCGTTGGCATAGCTCTTGCTGCCGTTGCCGATGATCTTTCCGGTGCCGTCCTTAGTTCCGTCAGCAGTCTTGGTGATAAATTCAGCCTTGCCGTCACAGTCGAAATCTGCAACGCACATCTGTGTATAATGCTGGCCGGCACGGATATTCTGTCCCATATCTATACGCCAGAGCTGTTTACCCTCAAGGGTGTAGCAGTCGATATATACGTTATCTGTCTTGCCGCTCTGGGAATTGTCCTTTGCGTTTGACGGATCCCATTTAAGGAAGATCTCATACTGTCCGTCGCCGTCAACATCTCCCACGGCACAGTCGTTGGGCGAATACTGGTTTCCGGGACGATTGAGCTTTATATCAAAATAGCTGCTTCCGGAAGTAAATTTGCAGTTTTGTGATGATGCGATCTTTCCGTTCTCAACACAGTCAACACGATATTTGGAAGAAGCGCTTCCGCCGTTATCCTGGAAGCAGGTCGCATCGCCTGATTTACTTGTGTATATAAGCTTGTCATCACGATAGAGCCTGAATTCAGCTGTGTCGGAATCATCGGCGTTCCAGCGCCAGCTTACAAACATACCGTTTCCCGATTTTACAGCATATATACCACGGTCAAGATATTCCATTATCGCCTTGCCATTCCCTCCAACGCCATAAGCTGCGTCGGTCGTAAAAGCGGCAGGCATAACTGTACCTGTTGCAGAAGCTATAGCAATCGAAGCTGCTGCCGCAGTCAGCCTTCTTATATATTTGCTCATTTTAAAATACCCCCTGTTAAAGTTTAATTAAATTAAAGCTTGTTTTTGGGGGACGTCCCTCATCTGTCAACTAAATAATAACACTTTATTCATATTTTGACAATGACCGATCCTATCATTCACTTGACTTTTTATTGCAAAAATGCTGAAAAATATCATTGACATATCTGTGTTGAGCCTTTATAATGTAATTAAGATAACTGCGGAAGGGGGGAAGGTCGTGTTTATTTATCAGCTTGGCTGGCACTGGAAACATAAAGCGGATTTTGCTATCGAGCGTCCTAACGGACACTTCGGTTCACAGCTCATTCTTGTTCAGTCAAAGGGCAGATTATGCATGGGGGAGAATGAATACCATGTGGAAAAAAATACAGCCTTTATCGTCAAAAGCTGTATGCCTCACTGTATTTACGGTGACGGCGAGGAGTACTGCGACGACTGGATAAGATTCAGTACCGAAAAAGAGGACAATGATTTTATCGAAAGCCTCGGCTTGCAATTCAATGTGCCAATAAAGCTTGAAGATAACAGCGTTTCAGAGCTTGTCCATGCCTGTGAGGAGATTTTTAATTCCGATATATCAAAGAAAAACGATACCCTCGACCATCTGATGCGGGCAATATTGCTCCATGTAAGCAGATACTGCTCACCAGTGCCAAATGAGAAGCATAGTTACTATGACACCGAGCTTGAAAAGATAAGGTGCGATATCTATGGTTCTCCGGCAAAGGATTGGAATGTGCCGGATATGGCAGAGAAGCTTAATATATCGCCCTCCCATTTCCAGAGACTTTATAAATCACGTTACGGGATATCCTGTATGAAGGATGTCTGGACAAGCCGCATGGAATATGCTAAACAGCTGCTCCTTAATACCGAACTATCCGCAAATGAGATTTCATATATGTGCGGATATCAGAACTATGAGTATTTTTCAAGATCCTTTGTGAAATATGCCTGTGTTTCGCCTGTGAAATACCGCAGCAAATTCAAGGAATAAAAAAGCCGCACTTATGCGTGATGCTCATATAGGAGTTTACACGTTATTATTGAGGAAAACCCTTTTGAAAAAGGGTTCTTCCTCAAACTCCTTTCCTAAAACTTCCGGTTTTAATTTTTTCCATATAGGGCGCTCTAAATAAATTTAGAGCGCTCATTTTCTTCATGAGCGCCCTATATGGAAAAAATTAGTATCAAAAGTCTTTGGAAGGGGGCACGGGGGAGAACCTTTCTTCAGAAAGGTTTCCACCGATAAATACATATAAAACTCCTATATGAGAATCACACATAGGTGCGGCTTTTGTGCTGCCATTGTATGATGAATATGTTACTCAGAACATACATCGTTCTGTTTATATCATTATTGTATTACGGGAGGAATTTTCCTGAGGCAAGATACAGCTTATACCAGTCATTATGAGAGAGATCTACCCTTGAGGCCTCGCAGGTCTCTTTGATATGTATCGGATTCATAGTGCCGATTATGACCTGCATTCTGGCAGGATGGCGAAGTATCCATGCAATGGCAACAGCAGACTTCGATACTCCTTCACGTTCTGCGATCATGGCGAGCGCTTTGTTGAGCTCGGGATAATCCGGATTGTCTATGAAGGTACCGCCGAACATTCCGATCTGCAGCGGAGACCAGGCTTGTATAGTTATATCATTCAGCCGGCAGTAATCAAGAACGCCGCAGTCACGGCTGACGGACATTTCAGTGGTCTTGTTGTTCATGTACAGAGCCTGATCTATGAGCTGGGACTGCTCAAGTGAGAGCTGGAGCTGATTGATAACGAGAGGCTGTTCAACATATTTCTTTAACAGCTCTGTCTGCATGGGAGTGGTATTGCTTAATCCGAACCAGCGTACTTTTCCTGCCTTTTCAAGAGCAGCAAAGGCCTCTGCAACTTCCTCCGGATCAAAAAGAAGATCCGGGCGGTGCAAAAGCAGTGTATCAAGATAGTCTGTTTTAAGTCTGTCAAGTATTCCGTCAACACTGGATAGTATACTGTCCTTTGTCCAGTCAAATTCTCTTCTGTCCGGATAGATCCCGCATTTGCTCTGAATGAAGATATCCTCACGCTTTATGCCTGTAAGCGGAAATGCTTCTGAAAAGCGGATCTCCGCTTCCCCGGCTCCGTAACAGGTGGCGTGGTCAAAGAAGTTTACGCCTGCTTCATATGCAGAAATGATGGCTTTTGCGGCCTCTTCTTTGGTGAGGGCAGGCATTCTCATACATCCCTGAATTATTGCAGAAACATTCTGCGGGCCATTTACGATATTCAGATGCTTCATGGTATCAGTCCTCCTTATTATTTTATCGTGTTCGGATATTTTGCAGGCTCACAGAGCCTTATCAGCTTACTGTGCCGGAAATGTATTTGCTTCCGATCTATGTGCCGAAGTATGGCACATGAGTTCGGGGGGATTAATTAGATTATACAATACTGCAAATTCTATGTCAACATTATTTCGGCAGTTATTGAGGGAAAGCCTTTTGAAAAAGGGTTCTTCCCCGAGTAATTACCATATACTTTATATAAGTACCACGGTTATAGTGAACGTAATATACTGCCGTGCAGTCATTGAACCTGACGGCGGCTTTTTATAGATGGTATAGTCAATATTTCCGGATAAGCTTGAAATACATGAAGACCGAAAGGATAAGTGCAAAGGAAAGGACAAAAATCCATTTCTTTTCATCATAACTTCCGTTCATCATTGAAAAGATGAAGAAAATACTCAGCTTATCCCTTGCAATAAAATTCAGGATATAACAGAGCAGCGAAGCCATATATCCTATGATGACGTTATTGCTCACACCTGCGGTGAAAAATCCTATCGAGCCAAGAGCCATTGCACTGGCGGCAGTTCCGGTAAAATGCCGGAATGTGACCTGTGAATGGCATTTTTTCATGTAAAGCACTGATATGCCGGTAAGTACTGCGAGGAGCAGGAGCCCTATGAGCAGCCTGATCATGCACGTTAAAAGATAAGGAGCTTTTTTTGAGCGGATCAGATCACGTATACTTTCATTCTGTTCCGGCATAAAAACAGGTGTCAGCAGGACAGTACCAGTGAGCGATATTATCATCTCAAGAGGCTGAGCTGCCTGCCGGGAGTCAAGCTCGGAGACACTGAAAAAAAGCGGTGTGATAACAACGATGGCTGCCGCAAGGAGATAGTGCGGGAGAAAATTATGTCTTATGTCTGAATATACTGTCCTTGCCGAAAAACATAATGCCATTGAACTTTCCTCCTCTCTTCAGTTCGTATACAAACACCGTGAGCAAAACTGCTGCCAATGCTGCTGCGGTGTAGAATATGCGGCTGAATATAAAGTCACTGTAATGCTTCATGAACTCTGATCTGTAAAACAGAGAGTTATGACGGCATATAAAAGTAAATCTCCCTATATGTCCGTAAAGAGGCATTGAAGTCATCATCATGCACATGAACCAGGCTGCGAATTGTACCAGTATGGCCATGCCGGCGGAGAAAAGCTCGGAAATAAACATTCCCATAGCTGCTGCCAGCATTATATCCGGAAGGAGCCATTTGCCGGAGACTTCAAATGCTCCTGCGATATCAGGAGTACTGCCCTTGTACATATACATGATCCTTGCTGAGGCTATTGCTCCACATAAGAGGACGGGTATCACCATTGTCAGGACAAGTGCGGCGAATCTTGTGAAAACCAGTCTGAATGAGGAGATGCGGCGTGAATAGATAAGTTCGTTCATTTTTGTCCGTTTATCAGCCGTCACCAGAGCTGCGGCGACAAAGACAGGGATAACCGCCAGAATTATCCCAAGATAATCACTGAACAGTCTGCCGTAAGCAATGGCTATATGATCCTTTTCCATAAATTCGTCATACTGCTCCAGTATTTCCTCGTGTGTCATAGGCTCCTGTGAGAACTTGTATGCCAGGTCATCAGGCCGGTAGTCTGAGCCGCCGCCAAGTATATCGTCAACTTCTCCCATTATCTCTCTGAAACGTTCATAGGTGATATCCTCGCTCAGCGGAACGCCTTTTACGTTATAGCTTTCAAGCTCGTTGGTGCCAACCTTGACATGGGAAATGGATGAAGCGGCTTTCAGCTCTTCCAGCTCGTCAGCATTTAGACTGCTCATTTCAGTAATGCAGTCTCTGATCTTATCATTGTCCCTGCTGTTGAGGTGGACTGCTTTGAAGAGACCGTATGGATAGCACCTGTATGTATTGGAGAAATAACAGCCTGTCAGTGAGTCAAGTGCTTTCGGCATTATCGTTTCAGGTTCGCCTGAGATCTTTGCCAGCTCATAGGAATCAATAGTGGAACTCGTTACAGGCTCATCCATTGCAGGCCAGAACTGAGTGAAAAACATCAGTATTACAGCTGCAAAGTATATGATAAAGGTAAGCGAGTGGAATATCTTCTTACATTCTCTGATAAACAGCATCATTCCTCATCTCCTTTTATGCCGCAGCCGCTGCTGTGAAGACAGTACATATATGCAGCTTCAAGATCAGGCTCCGTTAGTACGGCATTAGGCAGATCAGGTTCGCTGTCAGATACGATACGCACAGTGGTATACTCCGCCTGAGTTATCATGCCGGTAACTATATATTCCTTTTTGAGCTGCGGCATGAATCTCCTTTCCACATTTGCAGTGTATACGTGGCCGATGGCATTATTGATGAGCTGACTGACTGTTCCCTGCCAGAGTATCTTTCCTTCGTCCATTATCGCGATCTGTTCGCAGGTGGCTTCAACGTCCCCTACGATATGGGTGGAAAGTATGACTATCCTGTCCTCAGCTACCTCGCATAAAAGATTGCGGAAGCGTATACGTTCCTCAGGATCAAGTCCGGCTGTTGGTTCGTCCACTATGAGTACCTGCGGATCATGTATAAGAGCCTGAGCTATCCCAAGCCGCCGCTTCATACCGCCGGATAGCTGTGCGACTTTTTTGCTGCGCTGCTCTGTCAGATTAACCTTGTGAAGGATATCGGTCACACGTTCCCTGAGGTCGGCTGCCTTCATTCCTGAGAGAGCTCCGAGGTATTCAAGAGCCTCATCGGTCTTCATTGACGGATACATTGAAAAATCCTGTGGGAGATAGCCGGTCATCGCACGTATTTCTCCTGCTCTTTCTATGGGCGCTCCGCAGACTGTTATACTGCCGCTTTTTTTCTGATGAAGGGCAGCGATAGTCTTCATAAGAGTTGTTTTGCCGGCACCGTTCCGCCCCAGAAGTCCGAACATTCCCTTTTCTATTGTAAGGTTTATATCGTATAGTGCCTGTTTGCGTCCGTAGAATTTATTCACGTTTTTTATTTCGATCATCTTGTTCATTTTACCGCCTCCAAAAGAAATGACATGAAAGGTCTTGCCTTATCATGTCATTATGATAATATGTGAATTTCAACTTTTTATCTACTTTCGCACTTTTTTACAGAAAATTCTGCTGTTACCATTCCGCCGCCGTCTGATCCGTTTTTCACGGTAAGCTGACCGCCGCATTTCATGCAGAGGAGCCTGCATATGTATAGACCGAGTCCGAAATGCTCTTTGTTCTCTTCCTTGTCGTCACGGTAAAATGGCTGCCATGCTTTGCGGAGTGCTTCGTCTGAAAAGCCTTTTCCGTTGTCGGATACAGTTATGCTGAGTCTTCCTTCGAGGAGCTCTGCTTTGACGCTAACACAGCTTGCAGTATATCTCAATGCGTTTGAAACGAGATTCTCAAAGACCTGCATTATCAGCTCCTGGTCTGTATAAAGTGTCACATCAGGAACGTTTTCTGCTTCAAACACAAGATCTGTATCGCCGCAGAGCAGCTTTCCCGTTTCCCTGAGCTGGCACATTATCTCGGAAAGAAGCACTGTGTTTTCATCAGGGATAATATCCTCCAGCTTCTGTACGGAATTCATTTTTTCGGTATAGTGTTCCAGTCTCGATATCTGACTGCTCATTTTCTGCAATATCTCTGCCTGCTTTTCCTGGGAGAGCCTGCCGCTGAACTGACTTACCAGGTCTGCGCAGCCCTTAAGTACGGTTATGGGTGTCCGCAGATCATGGGAAAATGCGGAGTTAAGGCGCTTGCGCTCTTCAAGGGACTTCCACAGCTCATAGTTGCTCTCGTACAGGTTCTTACGCATTTCCTCAAAGGATACGCAAAGCTGACCAAGCTCGTTAGTGCAGCTGCTTTCCACCTTGAAATCCAGATCGTCTGAAAGTATCCTGTCTGAAGCCGCTTGCAGTTCCTTTATGGGCGCTTCAAGCTCCCTGCGGTAAAATATGCGGAATGTGGACCAGAGGCATAATGCCGACCACAGTGGGATAAGAATGTATTTACCTGCACTGATAATACAGAGCAGGGTATAATGCCGCTCATCTGTGATCTTCAGCTCATAGTATCCTGAATTGTTGAAGCGGCTTGCGGCATACCAGTTGTAGAGGTATTCCATTATGATATCTATTGCATAGCAGCCTGCCATACAGATCAGCATACATGGGAGCAGGTACTTTATGAGCGAGGCACTTATGCTTTTTCCTTCTATTTTATCCATTTGTACCCCATTCCCCAGACTGTGACGATGTGGTGATCCTCGCCGTATTTTCCAAGCTTAGCCCTTATGCGGCGGATGTGTTCTGCAATTACTGAGCTGTCTCCTTCGGCATCATAGCCCCATATCTTCTCGTAAATACGCTCTTTGTCAAAGACCTGGCCGGCATTAAGTGAGAGCAGCTCTATTATCCGGAATTCCTTATTTGCAAGCTCAACTTCATTTTCGCCGATGCTCAGCGTTTTTTCAGTGTGATCTATGATCACATTGCCGTAGAAGCGCACATTCTTTGCTGTATTGTCCCTGTGGTCACGCCTTATGTGTGCTGCCACCCTTGCACCCAGCTCATCCAGTGAAAACGGCTTTATTATGTAATCGTCACCTCCGGCTGCAAAGCCCTCTATTTTGTCTGATTCCTCTATTTTGGCAGTGAGAAAGAGTATGGGGCAGCTTACATGATCACGTATCCTCCTGCATACCTCGAAACCGTTTCCGTCAGGCATATTCACATCCAGCAGTATCAGATCCGGAGAATTTGAGGCGGCTTCAACAGCCTGTGAACCGCTGTATGCTGTGTATACGCAGTAGCCTGCAAGCTCGAAATAGTCCTTCAGCAGGCTCACTACATCTTTTTCATCGTCTGCAACAAGTATCCTGTACATTTTCTGCCACTTCCTTTCGTTCTGATACTAACATGGGATTATCAATTTTATATCAACTTTCCGGGACAGCTTCATTTTCAGTCAGAGC
>LVAK01000130.1 GCA_001604035.1 Clostridiales bacterium Firm_05 | reverse complement strand
ATGAAGCCTATAGGTCTTGGAAGCTGGAAAATATGCGTGGCTCTGTTCAGCGGCTTTATGGCAAAGGAAAGCGTGGTATCCACTCTTGAGATACTCTATCCGGAAGGCGTTGAAAAAGCGCTCTCCACACTTTCAGCCGCAGCAATGCTGATATTCTCACTGATATACACACCATGCGTTGCCGCAATAGCCTCCATAAAACGTGAGCTCGGTGCAAAATGGGCAGTGACCGTTGTGGTATGGCAGTGTACAATTGCATGGCTCTGTGCTCTGCTGGTATACGGTGTAGGTCTTTTAATGGGAGCAGGCTGATGAATACGATAGATATCATCCTGCTCATACTGATAGCCGCCGCACTTGTCTGGGCAGTGTCATTCTGTATCAGAAGCAGAAGGAATGGAAAGGGCTGCGGCGGATGCTGCGGGGATTGCAGCGGATGCTCAAAAAAACATATTGATAAGTAACGTATAAGGCGGCAGGGAACAAAATCCCTGCCGCCTTAATTATTTGCATAATAAAAGGGTGTGATAAAGATCTTTATCACACCCTCTTTTCTTGTTTTACATCAATGACATCAGTCAGAATCTGCTGCGTCTACAACTTCGTCAACTATATGATCAATAAGATCATCTCTGTCTTCGTCTTCTTCTGCATAGATTCCGATCGTATCCTTGATAAGCTCCTTAAGACCTTCCTTGATCTGATCTGCTGTGGTCGAATCATCCGGCGAGAGCATTCCAAGCAGGATGTCCTTCATATCCTTCAGCATTTCAACTATCAGGTTCATAGCTGCCACGCAGGCCTTTGCCTGATCCTCCTGAGTCTCTGCCATGCAGTAATCATAGAATGTCTCAAGAAGTGTTACTCTGTATCCAATAATATCTGCAAGATGCTTAGCAGCTCTGTAGAGCTCCATTCCTCCGAGGAATACAGGGATTATACCGCCGCCGCTTGCTGCAGAAAGTGTTGCTACAGCCTGATTGAACTCAACTCCGATGCTGAATTCAAGGAGGATATAGTACATCGACTGAGCACCGGTGAACAGACCTGTATACAGCCTGTCTGTGTCTACATTAAGATCTACCAGCTTCTGAGCCATATCATCGCCGAACAGATCCGTATCCTCGTCCTCAGAACCGCCGTTTGTACCGCCTGAGAGCTTGAATACGAAGTGATCGTAGCCCACAAAGTCTGCAATGATGTATCCTGTACCGCTCCACTTGTTGATCGTTACTCTCTTCTCAGGTACTATTACTGAATAACCCTTTTCAACACTGCTGCGGATCTCACTTATCTCGTCAGCGTCAAGCTCAGCCTTTGCAAGCTCGGTATCGATATTATCTGCGTTGATATTTATCAGGCCGATACCCTCTTCAGCTGCCTTGTTGAATACCTCTACTGTGGATACGCCATTTGTAAGGAGCAGGTCGTCCCATATCGAACCCTCATAGTAGGATTCCATGTATGATACATTGAACATATAATCGTTTCTTGCATCAGTATCACCGCTTCTGCTGAATGTGATACCAGTGTTGTATGAAACGTCGATCATAAATCTGCCTGGGAGCATACCAAGCGTACAGTGTGTGATCTCATCCTCAAGGGAATTTGTTCTGTAGGCTGTCATCAGCATCTTTGTATGTCCGCCAAGCTCGATATTGTTCATGCTTGCAGTAGTACTTCCATATGCATCGCAGCTGAGGAAGTAGTAGTTACCTGCAAAGTTAAGGTATGCACCGATCTTGTCCTCGTCGTAATAGCTCTTCGGATCAGGTGCTTCTGCTGCCGGCTTAGGTGCAGACATATCGCTTATATCGAGACCGTTATTCTCTGCTGCTGCCTTAAGTGAATCATTGAACTGGCTTTCTGTGATGCCGCCGATATCGAATACCATTGAGTATGTGCTTCCGATATTCAGCTCGTCAGTCCATGTTGTGCTCATGCCGTTTGTGGTTATGCGGGTAGTAAGTGTACAGTTCTCACCAAGCCTCCATGAATCATTACCGAAGAAATAGTACTGATCTTCAAGCTCGATGAATTCACCGATCTCTGAGTTAAGATCCTTGATAGTGTACTGTGAAGCGATCTCGCCGTCAACATATATTGCCGGAAGGAAGGTGTTGTAGTAAATGGAATTTCTGCTCATATCGAATATATTCGCACTTCCGCCCATATTACCTTCAAATCGGAGAGTCATGCGCTTATTGTATACATCGCTTATCTTATATTTGCCCATGTTCTTGCCGGTATAACGATTTGATACTGAAAATTCTACTGTATCGCACTTGTTTATCGGCACTGAATTGAAGCTTGTGATATTTTCGTCTGCAAACTGATAGTCAAGTGATGAAGGAAGTCTGTTGAACTCCTTCTGGTCAGTTGCTCTGCCGTATGCATATGTCGCCTCTGTGCTTACTGCAACAGGACCGCTGAACAGATCGCTGAATGTGCTGTCGCCTGTCTTTTCTGTAAGTGCAGGAACGTATGGCTCTATAGAATCAAGTATATCACCAAGGTCTGTTCCGGCATAGCTTTCTCTGTCTGTAACAACGTCCAGAGTCTCCTCAGAAGCAGGCGTTACCTCTGCGCTTACGAGAGTTGAGCTCTTGATGGAAGGATCAAGCTGAGCCCATACACCAAGGTCCTTAAGTCCCTCATTGTTCTCGCCCATCTCGCTGGCAGGAACGAATACCTGTACGAATACCTCTTCCATCTTCAGTATCTTTGAACCATCGGTTCTTGTTATGATACCGGCATTCTTTCCGTTGCTTGCGATTATTCTCTGGCCGATATCGAATGTATCTACAGCCATGAGAGATTTGAGCTGATCTGATGTGAGAAGTATCTGTGCATCCGAATACTTTGCAGGATAGCCCATCTCACGGAGGATTCCTATGAGGAGGCTGGCCTGATCGTAATCGTTGCCTCGCTTGAGTTCATATGCTCCTACAGCGCCTCTTCTTGAATTTGAATAAGGCTCGAAGCTGATATTGTTGTAAACATATTCGTATGCATCTGCCGGAGATTCAAAGGTCTTTGCAAGATCCTTGAGCTCAGGGCTGAGCTCTGTCTCAGAGGTCTGCTTGAGCGCCTCCTGCATCTCAGGCTCTGCAAGCTCGGACTCATATGTGCCTGAAACCTGGATATCGAAGATCTTTTCATCTGAATAGCCGTCGTTATCCTTACCTACTGCCTTGAAGCTGTAGCTTCCTGTCTTGTCGAGTGTGAAGGAAGCAGCCAGGCTTCCATCGCTGTTCTGTGTGAGAGCAGATGTAAGATCCTGCTGTCCCATCCACAGCTCTGTTGCGTCAAACGGTATTCCGTCCGCAGATGAAATTGTAACTGTTATAGCTTCTCCCGGCTTTGCTACTGAAGGAGCCTCCACTGTTATCTTACGGTTCTCGGTATTTCTGTAAACTGTAAGGGATACTTCCTTTTCGGTATAGTTTCCGGAAGGATCCTCTGCTCTTACAAGCAGCTTTACCTCGCCCAGCTCATCTGCTGTGAAGGTGTATGTGCCGCTTACAGCGTTCTCTTCCAGCTTCTTGCCGTCCTTTGTTACGGTGAGTATCACCTCTCCGCTGTCATCAGTTGCCTTTACTTTAAGAGTTACCTCGTTGCCCTTGCGTATTACTTCAGGCACTACAGATATCTCCTCGATCACAGGGCTCTCGATATCATCTGACGATGACATTGTAAAGCTAACCTCTACAGGCTCTGATGCATTTCCTGCTGCGTCATAAGCCCTGATAGTTACCTTCTTCTCGCCGGGAGCTATATCCGCAGGCATTACTACCTGGCCGGACTCCATGTCGAAGTCAAGGTTCTTGCCGTCCATAGCTGCGGTAACTCTTGTTACTGCAACGTTATCGGAATACTCGCACTTTACAACGGGAGTTTCGCTCTTCTTATATGTTTCCTTGTCTGCGGAAGCTGTTATAACAGGAGCAACTGTATCCTTTACTGTAACGGTGTATGTGGTGTTCTGAGCGTTTCCGGAGCTGTCTGCTGCGGTTATCTTAAGCTCATACTTACCTGCGGCTGCCTCGGGGATAGTGCAGGTGAAGCTGCCGTTTCCGGTCTCTACAGCCTTTCCGTCAAGCTCTGCTGTAACAGTCTCAAGCTTATAGTTGTCTGTTACATCAATTGTAAGAACAGCGCTGTCGCCTGTGCCATAGCTTGTCTTATCAGGAGTTACCTTGATAACAGGCTTTGTTGTATCAACTATGGATACAGTTTTCTCTGCTGTCTTCTGGTTGCCTGATGTATCTGTTGCTGTTGCAACGATGCTGTATTCAGTGAGCTCTGATGTATCAAAGAGGTACTTGCCGTCTGCATCAAGCTCAACAGGCTGGCCGTTGACTGTTACCTCAAGTGAAGCGACCTTTATGTTATCGCTGGCAGTAACTGTCATATAAGCCTTATCGTTGTTATACTCATACCTTGTGCTTGAACTGATGTTTACAGAAGGCTGAGTCTTATCCTCAGTCAGAACTCTGAGGCGTGATGTAGCAGTTCTCTCGTTTCCGCTGGTATCTACAGCGACTACCTTGAATACATCGTTCTTTGTGCCGTTCTTATCAAGGTTTGTATCATCGGATACGAAATGATATGTATCGTCAGCAGAAAGCTGTGCCTCAACATCATTTATGTAGAATGTGTAGTGGTCTACTGCAACGTCGTCTGTAACGGTAACAGTAACATCTGTGCTCTCGCCGGCAAGAACTTCCGACTTGCTGAGCTTGATGTTGATAGAAGGACCATTGGTATCTGCGACAACAGTTGTCTTATATGTTACCTGCTTGACATTGCCCTCCCTGTCAGCAGCTGTCAGTGTGAATACGTAGGTTCCGGTGCTTTCGGGAGTGAATTTATAAGTGTTCTCCTTCTCGATAGTTCCGTTCTTGCGGTCGGCTCTGAAGACTTCCTTTTCCTCATTTTCAGGCTCGCCCTCTTCGTTTGACTTCTTAACGCTGAGTACAAGCGTATCGATCTCTGTCTCATTGTCATATGCAGTCAGCTTCATGTCAGCACTGTTGCCGATGATGATCCTTGAGCTTCCGTTCAAGTTTACATAAGGCAGACCTTCGTCAGGACGTACCGTAACTGTATACTTGTATGTCGAGCTGTTTCCTGCCTTATCCGCAGAAGTTGCCTCGAATACGTACTCGCCGGGCTGCTTGTTGGAGAAGGTGTATGTATTATCATCAGCAAGCTTTACTTCCTCACCGTTGCAGGTAAGAGCAAGCTTTGCAACTTCATCATTATCGCTGGTAGAAACTGTGAGGTGTGCCTCATTCTCAGGATATACCCAGCTTCTGTCAGACTTGATGCCCACGCTGGGAGCACTTCTGTCCATTTTGATAGTACGCTGCTCGGTGGTCTTGTTTCCGTACCAGTCGAATGCGTCAACAACAATGGTAGTCTCTGCCAGATTATGTGACGGAAGAGGTACTACTACGAGATTATCCTCATCCTCCTTGATCTCTGCGATACGGTATGTGTCTCCCCATGCGGTAGGATTCTTGTACAGAGCTCTTACCCAGGCTACCTTTTCAGGATCCTCAAAATTGATATTGAAGGTAAGGGGCTCCTGATACTGTGTGGCATATTCAGGAGTCTCAGTGAGAGACATCTTTACTGCCTTGAATTCTTCCTTCTCTATCTCCTGCCAGAGAGTAGTCTTGGGAAGTACCGTGATAACAACAGAGGTCTCGGTCTTTATGCCGCCTGCTGTTACCTCAGCAGTAACAGTATAATCGCCTTCCTTGCTGAATACGGCAGTTCTGCGAAGGCTGTCATCAGTATCGGTGAATTTGCCGCCGTTGATGTTCCACTTAACATCGGTAACGCTGTCATATTTTCCGTCGATATCCAGCCAGAGTGATACAGGTGCGTCCACCGGAACTGTTCTTCCGCCTCTGATAACTGCATCTGCGCCCTGACGGAGGTCTGAGACTTCCGTTTCATCTGAATATACAGTCAGGTCATAGAGTACCGGTGTAGCGCCGTCCTCAGAGGCCTTCATCTCAACCTCTGTGCGGAGGTATCTGCCCTTGAGGTCAAGCTCCTGACCGTTTGTGACTCTTGTTCTTCCGGAGAAGTTTACGCCGTCATCGCTGGTGCTGAGATAGATGTCCATTGCGGAATCACCATAGTAATCAGCATCCCACTTGACGTATGACCACGGACAGCTGTTTACGCCGCTGTCGAATACCTTGCTCTGCCACTTTCCGCTGTCGCCGCAGCCATCATTGCCCACAACGATATCATCAAGATATACAACATCTCCGTTGCCGTCAGAATCGTAGGATACCAGCTTTGTATCCCTTGTCACCTGAACATATCCCTTATCGGTGATAAGTCCTGTTGTAAGGTCAAGTCCGATATCGTCTACTGCGTCTATCTCGAAGGTGTTATAGTTCCATGAGAGAGTAACTGAGCCGTCATCGTTATATACTGTTGAATCCGGAGCCTTCTTTATGGCGCCGTTCTTTATCCAGTCTTCATTGGTAACGGTAGTTGTAAATGTGATGTTTCTTGCTGCAAGGTTATATACTGTATCAGCAATATTGAGCAGGAACTTTGTGATAGCATCTGCATCGGGACAGAGCTTATATGCGCCGTTGGTATTGATAGCCACATCCTGTACTGTAGATGTATCAGAGAAGTTAGAGGAGAAAGGATTGATCTCAAATGTGTATATCTTTGTACCATTCTGGCGGCATATCTCAGCCTGCTCCAGAGCTACCGCATCGTCGTTTCCGAAGTTTTCACCGTCTGCAAGAAGGAATATATACTTGTTGCGGTCAGCACTGTCCTCATCGAACATCTCATCATTTGCGATCTTGATTCCGTTACCATAATCACTTCCGCCGCCGAGAGTGTACTTATCGATAGCAGTGATAAGAGCTTCCTTATCATTTGTAAGAGGAGTATTGAGCCTGTCAAGAGACGTTATACCAAGCCGGTCATTCGGTCCCATGGACTCTATTATCTGAAGAGCTGCTGCCTTGATAGTAGGTCTGAATTCTGCAATACTTCCTGAGTTATCGATACAGAGGATAACATCATTTCCGTTTCCTGAAAGGAGCTTTCCGTATCCCTCAAGTGAGAAATCCAGTGAAAGCTTATCTCCGCCGGCATTTATCGAAGACTTGTTCTGCTTTGAAGTAACATTGATGCCGCTTTCTTTGTTGTTGCCGAACTTCTTTTCCTTTGGAGCAGGAGTATCCTTAGCCGGAGCTATCTTCAGTTCATCTGCTGAACCGTCAGCGGAATCAAGGCTGCCAGACTTGAAGTCATCAGTAGATGTATATGTTACTACAGGGCCGTCTGTTACGATGACCTTTATAGTATCTGAAGCGTGCTTGTTTCCAAGGTCTGCGCTGAGTGTGACATCATATTCGCCTGAAGCAGAGAAACTGAGCTCAGGAGAAAGAGTTCCTGCATTTTCAATAGTTACCTTATCAGCCTGAGATGCAGGGACTGAATATTCAAGATCAGCAGCTTCATTGGATACGCTTCCGCTGAGTGTAAGCTTTTCAAGCTTGTTTATAACTACCTTATCCTGGGTATGAGCCTTACACTCAAGACCGAAGAAGTTCTTGTATGCAACGCTTACCGATGTACCGTTGATCTCGATACTGTCAGCATAGATGCCGCCGACAATGTCTATATTCTTGGCGTTGATGCTTATCTTTCCGTTTGGAGCATAGATAATACCGGTAAAACTCAGATCGGCTGCGTCAATTGTGATATCGCCGTCCTCTGACATTATCATTGCCTGAGCAAGCTCGCTGTTGTCAGCAACGCTCATATCTATGTCGCCCTTTGCAGAAAGTCGTCCGCTTCCTCTGAGGTCAGCGTGATCTACCTTCAGATCACCGCTTGTATATACAGAGCTGGTCGTAAGGTCGATGACTGAATCAAAAAGTTCCTTGTCACCTTCAAATTCAAAATCATATGCCTCAGCAGCATTTATAAGCTCGGAATAGTCCGGGAGCTCACACTCGGTATTCTGATCTCCGAGGGATCTTGCGCCTGTTACAGTGAACTTATCACTGCTGCCGGTGTAATCCGTCTCATCACCGGTATACATTCCGCCCTTAACAGAGACATTCTTCTCGTTCAGCCTTGCGCTGCTGCCTGCATAAAGCGCTATCTGAGCAGCTTCAAATTCGATATCCTGGACTGAATCTGCAAAAGTCTTTGAGAATACTGCCAGCGGCATATATGCAGCCGTTGTAGTGAGGGCCAGCGCAGAAGCTGCCGCTCTTTTAAGTATCTTATTCATCGTCCTCAGCCCTCCTCTTTCTGGTAGCTGCAAGAACTATCAATGCAGCAGCACCTGTTCCGGCAAAGGCCTTGGCGCCCTTATCTCCTGTCTTGGGAGAATCCTTCTTTGTCTCATTGCTGCCTGTTCCGGGCTTTTCGCTGTAGAGTCCGTACTTAGTGCCGCAGGTCATATCTGCTCCGGCCTTGAGAGTCTTGCTGTTCCAGGTAAGTGCAACAGCATTGTCGGATATATCTCCGTCAGCCTTATAGCCAAAGCGCTCATTGCTCAGATCTTTCCAGTCTGCAATATCAAATACATCCGGAGCTGTGCTGCCGTCAGAGGTGATGCCGTAAGCTGTGATAACGCCGGCGTCATTCTTTATGCACCAGGTCTCAGGAAGATTGTTTCCGGAGAACGAAGTCTCCTTTGTATATGCACTTCCGCCTACCTGTACTGCATCGCTTTCAGAATCAGCTATAGTCGGATCGATAACTGTGCGGACTGCGATACTGATGTCGCTGTCAGTCTTATTCTCGGCAATATACTCTATTCTGAGCATATCATAGTTCGATGTATTTCCGGTTGTAAAGGAAAGCTTCTGTGTGATCTCCACACCATCGAAATCCTGAACAGTGATAATTGCGCCATCGCTGTCGGTATAGGGCTTCTTTACTGTCTCACCCTCACTGAACAGCTTCACACTGCCGTTGATATCCACCTGTGCAAATGAGGTACAGTACTGCGAATACGTAAGAGTCGCAGAGGGATCGTCATTGTTCCTGCGGAGCATATATCCGCCGAAATCATTGGCGTCCTCGTCATCCTGTACGGTCAGTGCGAGATAATCATTGTGGATGTTGATACCATTGGTCTTGATCGGTCTCAAGGAAAAAGCTGCTGCTGTAAAACTGAATACTGATACCGCAGCAAGACTGGCAGTAACGTATTTCTTATGCTTTTTCAGCATTACTTTATCCCCCTTTCCGAAAAACGGTTTGAACTGTTTTTCATTATTTTTCTCCTTCTTGCCGCATTCTGCTGCCGGACTGACAACAGGATACGTCTGTGTTGATCGGGTACAGCAAGATTCAACAAAATGTATAATCCATCCTTTGCATTATTTAATTTTAATATAATGTTTACTATTGGTAAATTAATTAATCTTGACTGTGACAAGATTTTATCACAACATCAACAAAATGTCAAGTCAATTATTGTGCATTTGTAACATTAAACAATTATTTGTATATCACGCCCATTTTATTGAGCTTTTCACGCATCCTGAGCAGCTTTCTGCCGCTGAATCTGGTGCCTGTTGCATCGCTAAGCAGACTGACCTTCAGCCCGGCTTTTACTGCGCCTTTTGCCGTTGCACCTACACAGCCGCACTCATCCAGCCCACAGACTGCGATCTCCGAATATTGCTGTCTTGCCATAAATTCCCTGAACTTTTTAGCAGTAAATGTATCAGGCAGATTTTTCTCAAAGAATAAGTCTGATACTCTGTCCATTCCACCGTAAAGCTCTGCACCCTCGGTTCCCTTTATAGAAAAACCGATGAGGAGCCTGTTTGTAGGAAGGTTCGGGAAGATCTGAGCGATATAGATGACATCATCTCCGTTCCCGGAATACTCCTTTATCCTGCGATTCACCGCTGCTGTAAGATTTTCCGTATCGTAAGAGAACATACTCTTCCTTTTGTCCCATAGATAATCGTTCTGCATATCAACAACTAATAGTGCTCTTTTGCCTGACATATTCATACCTCCAGAAATCTATTTACGTTTTCGGTTACAAATCTTCTACGCTGTTCTTCATCAGTAAGGTCAACGCCGCACAGTTCCTTCATCTCCCTGAACCGAAGAACTGCCAGCTCGCTGATACTTGTAAGCTGACAGGCTATGAGCCGGCATTCCTCTTCTGTTTTCCTGCCGGCAAAATGTGCCTGTACAAAGGGCAGCCCCTCCATGCCACGGCTCATATCACGGCTGAGAAGGATATATTCCGTCACTGCTTTGGAATAATTGTAATTCTCTGTCATAAGCTTTATCATAATACAGTGTACCTCTATCAGCTTTTCTGCCGGCGGAGCTTCTGACATAAGGACAGCTATCATCTCCGGCTCTTTCTGCTGCGCCTTTGCCATAAGGCGCAGAAACACCTGATAAAGCAGCTCATCCCTTGAACCGAAACAGTAGTTTATCATGGCAAGATTAACTCCTGCACGCTGGGTTATCGCCCTCGAAGTCACTTCGTCCGCTGATCCGCAGCTGGTCAGCAGCTCCTCTGCCGCTGTAAGCAGCTGCTGCTTAGTGCGTTCAATATCTCTTTTTTCCATTTTTCTCTCCTCTCATAATTAAACACGTTTAATAATATTATAGCTGCTCCGCTTTGATTTGTCAACCATATTTCATAATATATTGCTTTTTACCAATTTATTGTTATCCCGACTGTACAGTATCAACAAAAAAGCATAATACTCTGCTTAAAAAATCACAGTGTTAATATTGACAAAAATGAGCAGTAATGGTATAATATAATTGTTTGCATTACATATAAAACAAAATGCAGACAAGTTTCTTCGGAAAAGGATGTGTTATTATGAATACTGATTCAATCTCATTCGATCTGGGATGTAATTTTGATTACAAGCTTTTTGAATTTGTCGATAAGTATGATAAAAAGCACGCCATCACAAGCTTCTTCGGTAAGCTCAAGCATGACGGACTTCCCGGCGGACGCACCGCCTCTATCATACCCGACTTCACATTTGATGAGCTGAAGGATTACGTCAGCGAATGCAAGAAGCGTGATATCACTTTCAATTACCTGATAAATCCGCTTTCAATGGATCAGAACGAGATCGACCCTGTTATGGGAAAGAAGATCCGTGAATTTATCCACAATGCATATGACATCGGCATAAGAGCCTTCACTCTTAATTCTCCTATACTTATAAAGTATCTCAAGAGTGAATTCAAGGACGTTTTCGTTACTCTCGGACTCTATGCTTACCCTACAACGATACAGCATATCGAATACTGGCGTAACTGGGGCGTTGACGAGATCACTCTCGACCACGGCTTCAACAGAAAATTTGATGTCCTCAGAAATCTCCTTACCCAGTATAAGGACTCTGATCTTCATCTTCGTGTTATTGCCAACAACCTCTGCCTCAGAGAATGTCCGTTCCGTCTGGCTCACGGCTGCTTCGTAGGCCACTCCGATCCGGATAAGTTCTCTATGGACTACTCCCTTGTAAACTGCGCTTATAAGAAGGTAACAAATCCGGCTGCTATACTTACAGCCGAATTCATCCGTCCTGAGGATGTTCACTATTACAGGGAGCTTGCTGAAGAGACCGGCAACAAGAACTTCTCTATCAAGCTCATCGACAGAACAAGAACAACTGAATTTCTCCACAGAGTTGTAAAGAGCTACATGGAAGAATCATATGACGGAAATCTTCTTGACATAGTTAACTGGCCACAGGCCAAGACCATTGCCACACGCCCTGATCAGAAGGATCCTAATGTAAATCCTGACGGCACACCGGCAGTTAATCCGCAGGCAGCTCCTGAGAACGCCGGCGCTCCTGCTGCTGAAAATGCAGGAGGCCCTCCACCTTGGGCAACCGGTGCAGGTGGTCCTCCTCCTTGGGCTACAGGTGCAGGCGGCCCTCCGCCTTGGGCTACCGGTGCAGGCGGCCCTCCGCCTTGGGCTACCGGTGCAGGTGTTCCTCCTCCTTGGGCTACCGGTGCAGGCGGTCCTCCTCCTTGGGCTACAGTTGGTCCTGACGGCAAGCCTCCTATCGGCCCTCCTCCCGGAGCTCCGGT
>LVAK01000129.1 GCA_001604035.1 Clostridiales bacterium Firm_05 | reverse complement strand
GCAGCAGCGGTATCATAAATATCGGCCGTATAACGAGCATCACTGATACCGGCAGTGTGTTCCGGACACCGGTATCTCTGGAGGATTATTTTTCAAGCCGTAAATGCAGTGCTCCGGCGATCATAAGAGTTACAGGAGAGCGGAATGGCATCGAAAGATTCATGCTGGAGTTTGCTTCATACGAAAAGCATACCGTCCGTGATCTTGAAACGGGACAGTATACTGTTGAGCTCTGGTACGATGAGCAGGACGAAACAGAGCTGCTCATAAGGCTTTTGAGTTTCGGCCCTGTCATTGAGATACTCGCTCCGCAGCACCTCAGAGCTCAGGCCGCATCACGGATCCGGCGTCAGGCTGAACTTTTGACGAAATACGGCACAGAAAATGATCCTTGTAATGAAAAGACGGAAGAAAAAGAACACTTTTGAATTATAGCAAGAAAAGACTTGTATTATCCGGAATTCTGTGATATAATGTTACAGAGGCTATCTGTATACTTGCTTAAAAGTTATTCCGTGCTGACATTCTGATCTTCAGCAGCGGAGGCAGATGCTTCTGAGAGGGTATAAGATGTCATATATGGCAGACTAAAAACATCATAATAACAGGGAGGGTCTTATTATGAGCAAAAAAAGAACAATGATGAAATTTGCGGCTTTATTATCTGCGGTCGCTCTGACAGCAGGTATTCCCACAGCTATGCAGAAAAGCGTATTGTCAGCCGCTCCGATCACAGCTTATGCTGAAGAGCAGGGAACTCAGGGTAAATCCGGTCCGCTCACCTACATGAAGTATTCAGATCATGTTGAGATCACAACAAGCGATATGTCTGCAACATCAGTTGAGATCCCATCATCTATCGACGGATTGCCGGTAACAGTTATTGGAATCTATGCGTTCAATGGTTCTTCCATTCAGAGCGTAAAGATCCCGGATACTGTTACAGAGATAGGACACTGGGCATTCTGTATGTGTGATAATCTGACTTCTGTTACTATACCGGACAGTGTACAGAAAATAGGTATACGTGCATTTGAACATTGCCCCAAGCTGACAACTGTTAATTTCCCGGATCATCTTATTGAAATGTCATCACTGGTATTTGATGATACTCCGTGGATAGAGGAACAGCGCAAGAAGGATCCGCTGGTCGTAGTCAACGGAGCTTTGATCGATGCTCAGGCAGCTAAGGGCGATATTGTCATCCCGTCAGGTATAAAGTATGTATCACCAAGTGCATTCGCAAGAAATAAGGATGTTACATCTGTTGTATTCCCTTCAAGTGTGGACAAGCTCTGTGACAATGTGTTCTTCTATTGTGATAATCTTAAATCAGTAGAGCTCAATGGTGTAACTCTTATCGACAGTATGTCTTTTGCATACTGTAACAAGCTTACTGATCTGAAGATCTCCGGTAAGCTGACAAGCATTGACAGCAGGGCATTTTCTGATGTCACCAGCACTGCTACAATAACCTTCTACGGCAGCCAGTCTGCGTGGAACAGTGTTCAGAAGCCTGACAATGATCCGTTCCTTTCAAGAGCAAATTTGATATTCGATGAGAGCCACGTTGATCCGGAGATAATTCCCGGTGATGTGAACGCAGACGGCAAATTCAATATCGCTGATGTTGTTGATTTCCAGAAGTGGCTGCTTTCCGTTCAGGGTGCCGAGCTGAAGAACGGTATGGCAGGTGATCTCTGCGAGGACAACAAGCTTGATGCATTTGATCTGACTCTTATGAGACAAGCACTGATATACGATAAAAACTAATGATGCTTTATTGAGCTCAGAAAGATAAATATGATAAAAACAGCCATAAGGAAATGTTCCCTTATGGCTGTTTGCTTTTTATCAGAGAAATGCGTATTTCAGTATGAAAAGAATTGTCAGAACATACATCAGCGGATGCAGCTTTTTCCTGTTTCCACAGGCTAAGTTTATAACAGTGTATGAAATGACACCGAGTGCAATGCCTTCGGAGATGCTGTAGAACAGCGGCATTGCCATTATGCAGAGATATGCCGGTATAGCTTCTGTATAGTTCTTCTCGCTGAATTTTATATCCGTAACAGAGCTGAACATCAGGAAGCCTACTATTATAAGGGCAGGCGCTGTGGCAAAATAGGGGATAGCTATAAATATAGGTGCAAGGAACATGGAGATAAGGAAGAGAACAGCTGTTGTGATAGCAGTAAGTCCGGTCCTTCCTCCGGCAGCTACACCTGAGGCGGATTCAACAAAGGTCGTCGTTGTGGATGTTCCGAGGACAGCTCCGGCAGAGGTAGCGACAGCGTCAGCTAAAAGAGCAGGCTTTATCTTTGGGAGCTTTCCGTTTTTGTCAAGCATTCCTGCCTTTGAGCTTACACCTATGAGAGTGCCGAGCGTATCAAAGAAATCAACGAAGAGGAACGAGAATATAACAACTATGAAATTGAATATGCCCACATTGTCAAGGTCAGCATCAAAGCACTGACCAAAGGTCTTGCCAAGCTTTGAGAAATCCGTCATCTCAAACTTCGGGAAAAGTGTTAGGAAAGTCTCGTCGTCAGGCTTGTATAGTCCGGTGCCCTCACATATCATTCCCAGTCCCCATGTGATGAATATGCCTATGAGTATGGAGCCTTTTACCTTGCGTAT
>LVAK01000128.1 GCA_001604035.1 Clostridiales bacterium Firm_05 | reverse complement strand
CCTAAGAATATGCTTAGGGTTCGGGGAAGAACCTTTCCTCAGAAAGGTTTTCCCCGAGTAACTGACATATACTTTTATGTAAGCAACACACGCAGTTCGTCCTGTTTTTCACTGTTCCTTGTCAGAATTTTCAAGCTCCGGCAGCCAGAGCAGCTTTTCGATCTGATTTTCATTGTTGCGGACGCAATACATCGATATACCGTAGGTCAATCCCACAGGATCGATATAACCGCTGTTGTCGTCAGAACTATATATATCAAACGCAGTACCTATCTCCGGTATAAAACAGCTTATGCCGAATGAGCTTGAAACTGTATCCGAATAATAATTTGAATCATATCTGATAAATAAAATATTATCGTCATACTTCACAGGTATTCCAAGGGTAGACACATCGGTCACATAGACCTCCATTCTATCCGGATCATAAGTATACATCCTGCTTTCAGAATAGCCTGTATTTCTTATATCAACAAGAACGCTCAGTCTGCCGTCACGCAGGAAGGCTTCGGAAAAAGTTCTCAGTCCGGTGCTGATGCGGAATTTATCAGTAACGATATCCAGGTCTTTTTCTGTTCCGGGAGTTATCTCCGTCCACCATTCGCCGTCCGGATCTGCAGGCATACCAGGATTGCCATAATCTTCCGCATTAAACTCCTTTTCTTTTCCTGTCGAAACATCGATCATCCTTCCTATGACATTTTCCCCTGAGTATTCTATTACAGAAAGATCGTGATTTGAAGCAACGATATAGTCGAGTTTCTCCTTTCCGGTGTAGAATACGCTCTCGTCACCGGTTTCCGGATCCACTTCCATTACGCAGTTTTTCTCTAAGTCAGCACGGAAGAGCCTGCCGTCGACCACCTGATAGTGCTGGATAGAATACGAATCGTCAGCACTCTCAAAGGAACGCAGCTCCTTCAGTTCTCCCGTTTCCGTGCTATAGCGGTAAAGTGCGAAGGAATGGATATTATCGCAGTACGGATCATAGCTCACATACAAGTATATATCATTTCCGCACTGCACGGCATCGACAGCCCTGCCCTTTGCGGGAGTTTTCAGACTTTCCTCGAAAAGCTGATCGTAGTTCTCATACTCCGACCACTCACACTTATAGCTATACGGATCAGCCACCGTCTTGCAGGGGGAAAGCTTTTCCCCGAAATCAAGGGTTGAAAGATCCAGCTCGTTCAGGTGTATGCCGATATCCTTCTGGGCATTCTGCAAAGCAAGATCGACCTTTTTGAAATCATCCTTGCTGTATGTCTTTATCTCCTCCTCCACAGCCTTATCGTCATTCTCAACAGGAGGCTCAGTGTCCGAGGACTTCTTTGAGGAACAGCCTGCAAGAGCAAGCACTGCTAAAAATAATGCTGCAAATCTTTTCATATCAATCTGCCTCCTTTATAAATGCAAGTTTTTCAATACCTGAATAATCTCTGCTCATCACAACGAACAGTGGTACTCCCTTATATAACACCGGACTATAGCCGCTCACACTGTCATCATATATCCTGAATGCCGTACCCAGCTCCGGTACGAACAGCCTCATGCTGTTATCCTGGCCGCCCTTGCAGTAGAAATTTCCCTTTTTATCCGCAGCTATGCCCTGCAAGCCTCTTGCCTCTGTGACGTAAAGCTCCATTTTGTCGAAGTCGAATGTAAACAGCTTTCCGGATTCCCAGCTGAGAGTTATACGGCTGTCTGTAATACTTACAACATTAAAGGACGAAAATCCGGTATGGAGCCTTATCTTGTCCGTGACCACATCGTACCTGTCCTCAACTCCAACGGTAGGCTCTATCCTGTAGCCTTCCAATGTCTCAGAATCCACAAACCTTCCCCCGTCTTCAATAAGATAGGCTCCGCAGTAATCCCCAGCGTCTTTATCGTACACAGCAGCCATAGGCTTACCGGTCACAGGCTCTCCGGTGAGATATGCTATCTCTTTCTCAGAGGTAAAAACCACGGAGGTCTCTCCGGTGTCCTTATCTATCTTGTAAATGTTCTGCCTGTCATCATTCTGATAGTAGATATCCCCGTTTTCGCCGGCAAAGTAATCACTAAGCTCGAAGGGCGGCTCTTTCCCCTTGTAGGAATATAGCATTTCCAGTTCCTTTGAGGCCATATCATAGCAGTATATCTCATAATCTACAACAGTATCACGTTCTGTCTCATCATCATAAGCGATAACATTAAAAGCAAATGTATGGTCAACTGAAAAGAACAGCTCCTCACCGATTATATTCACATTCCATATCACCCCTTTCGTGGCACTTTCCACTTCTCTATTTACAGCATCAGTTACCCACTCATCGGAAACGACAGAAAAAGCACGGTCTATCTCTTCCTCGGGGATACTATCGGGACTTCTCTCCTCTATCCCCAGCTCATACAAGTCAAGGAAATCAAATCCCACAGTCGTTGAGCCGCTCTCAAATTTCAGGGGCATATCTATCCGGCGGAATTCTGAGGCACTGTATTCTATTATCTGCTCTTCAAGAGCCTTGTCGTCATTCTCCACCGGCGGTTCAGTATCTGAGGATTTTTTCAGTGAGCAGCCGGTAAGCATGAGTGCAGCAGCAAGTAAGATAATCAATCGTTTCATAAGCAAGACCTCCGTTTCAGTCCATTGTTATTATATCATATAGATGCGATAATGTCACCCTAATATTTATAAGTGATTTTAAAGCCGAAAAAAGACGAAGTTTTTTGTTGTTAAAAGATAAATTTTTTCAGTTATCAGTGAGGAGAAAACAGAAAGTAGTAGGAGCGGATGAACGCCCCTACTACTTTCTGCTTTCTGATAACTACTTTCTGCCTGAGATTGACATTCCGGCGCAGAGATGCTATAATTATAATAGATTATTATGCGCTGATGCGCTTAAAAGGAGAAATTATTATGAGCAATAATAAGAACAGCTACGAAAGCCCCTTCTGTACACGTTACGCAAGCGAGGAGATGCAGTACATCTTCTCAGCCGATAAAAAGTTCACTACCTGGAGAAAGCTCTGGGTGGCTCTTGCAAGAGCAGAGATGAAGCTTGGTCTCCCTGTTACCGAGGCACAGGTAAAGCAGCTCGAAGAGCACATCAACGATATCGACTATGAGGCAGCCGAAGCAAGAGAGCGTATCACACGCCACGACGTTATGGCTCACGTTTTCACATACGGACAGGCTTGCCCTGACGCTGCCGGAATCATCCACCTCGGTGCAACTTCCTGCTACGTAGGCGATAATACAGACGTTATCATCATGCGTGATGCTATGGAAGTAGTACGCAGAAAGCTCATAAACGTAATGAGCAACCTTGCAAGATTCGCAAATGAATACAAGGATATGCCCTGTCTCGCATATACCCACCTCCAGCCTGCTCAGCTCACAACAGTGGGCAAGAGAGCTACACTCTGGCTCAACGAACTTCTTATGGACTTCAACGATCTTGAGTACCGTATCTCAACCCTCAAGCTCCTTGGCTCAAAGGGCACTACCGGCACACAGGCTTCATTCATGGAGCTCTTCGAGGGCGATACCGACAAGATAAAGCAGCTCGAAAAGATGATCGCTGAGGAAATGGGCTTCGACAGCGTTGTTCCCGTATCTGGCCAGACCTACTCCAGAAAGATGGATTCTCAGGTACTTGCTGTCCTCAGCGGCATTGCTCAGTCATGCAGCAAGTTCTCAAACGATATGCGTATCCTCCAGTCCTTCAAGGAAATGGAAGAGCCTCGTGAGAAGAAGCAGATTGGCTCCTCAGCAATGGCTTACAAGCGCAATCCTATGCGCTGCGAGAGAATAACCTCCCTTGCAAGATACGTGATGATAGACAGCCTCAACCCTGCCTTCACAGCAGGCACACAGTGGTTCGAGAGAACTCTTGATGACTCCGCAAACAAGCGTATCAGCGTCGCAGAGGCTTTCCTCGGCGTTGATGCTATCCTCAATATCATGATGAACGTTACTGACGGACTTGTTGTATATCCCGAAATGATAAGAAGAAGAGTTATGGCAGAGCTCCCCTTCATGGCCAGCGAGAACATAATGATGGACGCTGTAAAGAAGGGCGGAAACCGTCAGGAGCTCCACGACCGTATCATGGACTACTCTATGGAGGCCGGCAAGCAGGTAAAGGTTTACGGAAAGGACAACAATCTCTGCGAGCTTATCGAGGCTGATCCTATGTTCATGGTAACAAAGGAAGAGCTTGAGGCTGTTCTCAAGCCTGAAAACTATACAGGAAGAAGCTCTCAGCAGGTGGACGAGTTCCTTACAGAGTGCATCAATCCTATACTCGAAGCAAACAAGGATATCCTTGGCGAAAACTTCGAGATGAAAAACTAAAGCCGAAGGCTTCGCTTTTCACGTTGTCGCTTGCTTCGCTCGCT
>LVAK01000004.1 GCA_001604035.1 Clostridiales bacterium Firm_05 | reverse complement strand
AAATGCGGATATGCGTAAGCTTACAGATGCTATCAACGCACTCTGTGATGAATGGCAGCTATGATGATATCCGCAAATATGTTAGGAGGCTTCATGCTTGAACAGAGATAAGGTAATTATCCGAACAAGTATAATCGGGATAATCACAAACGTTTTTTTGTCCGGCTTCAAGGCGTTTATCGGACTTCTTACCGGATCAATCGCCATTGTGCTCGATGCAGTAAATAATATCAGTGATGCTCTTTCATCCGTTATAACCATTATCGGCACAAAGCTTGCCGGAAAACAGCCGGATAAGGAGCATCCCTACGGTCACGGCCGTGGAGAGTATATGACAGCTATGATTATAGCTGCAATAGTTCTTTATGCCGGAGTTACATCATTTGTTGAGGCGGTAAAGAAAATAATCTCACCAACTGTTCCGGAGTATCCGGCGGCATCTATAGTAATCCTTATATCAGCAGTCATAGTAAAGCTGCTGCTGGGAACATATGTTGAAAAGACCGGCGAAAAAGTCCATTCGGATTCGCTTATCGCTTCCGGAAAAGATGCCCTGCTGGACGCTGTTATTTCCGCCTCCACTATCGCTGCTGCCGCAGTTTTCCTCATATGGGGACTGAGCCTTGAAGCATGGCTGGGTGCGGTGATATCTATAATAATCATACGCTCCGGTATAGAAATGCTCAAGGAGAGCTTTTCCGAGATACTGGGTGAGCGTGTTGAAAAAGAGTACACCGAGGATATAAAGGCGACTATAACCTCTTTCCCGGAAGTCAGCGGAGCTTATGACCTGCTGCTCCATAACTATGGTCCGGATACCATGATAGGTTCTGTACACATAGAGGTGCCGGATACAATGACCGCCCATGAGCTGGATGTGCTTGAAAGGGATATCGCTGAGGCTGTCATAGCAAAGCATGGCGTTATACTTGCCGGAATAAGCATATATTCCGTCAATACAAGGGATGACGAAGCGGCGGAGATACTCGACGATATCCGCAGAACTGTAATGTCACATCAGTACCTTCTCCAGCTCCACGGATTTTTCATTGACATTGAGAAAAAGAAGATACGGTTTGACATAATAATTGATTTTGCCTGCCCCGACCGTGACGGACTGTATCAGTCTATCGTTGAGGAGATACAGGCGAAATATCAGGATTATAAGCTTGCAGTTACACTGGATGTTGACGCAAGCGATTAAAAGTAACGGCTTAAGTGTGATACTCTTATAGCAGTATTCGCCAATTATTCGGGGAGCCCCCTTTTGAAAAAGGGCTCCCTCAATAACTAACGTATAACTGCCATAAGGATATCATACTTAAGCCGGTTATTTATCTGAAGATCATCGTCATCAAGGACATAACGGCGAATGCGACAGCGCCTGATCCTATGGCGAGCAGCGCACGCTGATATGGTGATTTGGCAGCTTCCTCAGCTTTTTCAGCCTCGCTGAGAGAACGTCCCTCCAGATAGGCAGTGATCTCCTTATAGGAATGGATATTGTCCTTTTTCTTGATCTTTTCGACCTTTAAAGCAACGATAAGGGTGACTGCGGTATAAAAGGCAAATATCGCTGCACCTGTCCAGCTAAGGTACTTTATCAGCGGAAATGGTATCATTATCATAACGATCATCATTATGGTGTATATCCATGACCATTTTTTTAACTGGTTTATATCTTCTTTTTTGATCTCTTCTTTCATAGTCTGAACATCTCCTTTTACAAGTTCATCCAGAGATACTCCGAAGAGCCCGCTCAGTATCAGCAGACTATGCACATCGGGATAGCTTTTTTCGTTTTCCCAGTTGGAGACTGTCTGGCGGCTGACAAATGCCTTTTCGGCAAGTGTTTCCTGATTCCATCCTTTTTCTCCACGGTATTTTTTTATTTGTCCGCTTAGCTCCATAGTGTACCTCCGGTTAGTTTTGTTATTGGAAATGTAATATAATTCTATCACATTTCTGATTTGATTACAAGGGCAGGTGCCGGCGTTCCTGCTGATGATATGATATCACAGCGCTGTCGGAATGTCTATCAAATGTGCTTTACAAATGGACTTGGATCAATGTCAAAGCTCTTTTACATCCCTGTAAACAGAGAAAAAACTCCCGGAGCGATGAAACTCCGGGAGTTTTTATTTACATATCGTTTCTGTTTTCCAGCGCTTTGAAAAGCGTTACCTCGTCAGCGTATTCAAGTATTCCGCCAACGGGAAGACCGAATGCCAGACGGGAGACTTTTATGCCCATGGGCTTCAGAAGTCCTGCGATATACATTGCAGTAGCGTCGCCCTCAACAGTGGGGTTGGTGGCCATTATGACCTCCTGCACGCCGCCTTCTGCGATACGGGCGAGCAGTTCCTTCACTCTCAGCTTGTCCGGAGTTATGCCGTCCATAGGTGAGAGAAGTCCGTGGAGCACATGGTATACGCCGTTGTATTCCCTTGTACGCTCGAACGCAGTTACGTCCTTCGGACTTTCCACTACGCATATAACGCTTTTGTCCCTGTCGTCGTCGCTGCATATAGGACAGACCTCACGTTCAGTGAGATTCTGGCAGCACTTACAGCAATGAACGTTTTTCTTTGCGCTTATAAGAGCATTGGCAAAGTCCTCAACAGAAGCCTCGTCCATGGACATTACATGGTAAGCAAGCCTCTGGGCGGATTTCATACCTATCCCCGGAAGGGAAGCAAACTTTTCCGCCAGTATCACCAGCGGAAGAGCGTTATGGTCTGCCATTATCTCTTAGAAAAGGCCGGGGAGGGAAACTCCTCCTGTGATCTTGCTCATCTCAGACTCAGTTGTGGTCTCAACATTGTTGATAGCCTCGTTTACAGCGCTGATGATAAGATCCTGGAGCATCTCGATATCCTCGGGATCAACTACCTCGGGTTTGATCGAGAGGGACTTGATAGTCTTCTTGCCGGAAACAGTAACTTCAACTGCGCCGCCGCCTGCTGTAGCAGAGAACTCTCTCTCCTCGATATCCTCCTGGAGCTCAGTGATCTGATCCTGCATCTTCTGAGCCTGCTTTATCATCTGGTTCATATTCTGAGCGCCGCCGCCCACATTTCTGGGTATTCTTGCTTTCATTAGAAATTCTCCTTTAAAATAAATTTGATTATTTACATATTATTATCAACAGCTGTTTCAATACTGCTGTTAATTGCTTTTTGGATGAGTTGATCCGCCATATTCTTCTGTTCCTCAACAGATGTGGCGCAGCGTGCTCTTATAACGAAGCGCTGTCCGAGCACATTGTTTATGGTCATGCCGAGAGACAGGGCGTTTTCCTTGACCTTGAAAAGATTCATGAAGAAGCGGTTCTTTGAGGTGATGAAGATGACATTTCCGGCGATACCGGCTATAGAACCGTCAAGGCTTCCTGCAACGGCAGGGTTTACCTTCCTGAACTCCTCCAGTACATCCTCCCATCGCTCGCAGGGCTTTATATCCTCTGGCCTGAGCTTCTTTATGTCGATATTGGGCCTTGGCTCGTCATCAGCCGGGGACTTTGCTTCAAGGACTTCCGGCTGTTGTGGAGCCTGTCCCGGAGCAGGAGCTGTTCTTGGTGCGGAGTTGATCTTATTCTCCAACTGTTTTATTTTATCATAAATTTCAGAATTGTCAATAGCTGCCGGGGAATTACTGCGGTTTCCGCAGAGCTTTATCAATGCCATTTCAAACTCGACACGCTTGTTCATGGCTCTCTGCATACGCTCACGGCACTCCTGCAATTCCGAGAGATACCAGAGCACGGTTTCCAGCTCTGAGCCTTCGGCGAGCTGTCTGAGCTGTTCAAGCTCGTCCGGCATACATACTATGAGCTGTTCAGCGTTAGTAGGTGAAGCTTTCAGCAGCATGATGTTCCTGAGCTGAGCAATAAGCTCCTCGCAGAGCCTTGTCAGATCCTTGGACATATCATAAAGCTGACCTGTTATAGAAAGTGCCTCCGGTGTATCTTTCCCGGTTATTGCTCCGAGGAGCTTATACAGGTATTCTCTTCCGGCGATACCGGCAGTTCTTGAAACTGTTTCGGCGTTGATCTGTTCTGCAACAGCAGAGCACTGATCGAGGAGAGAAACTGCGTCACGCATACCTCCGTCAGCCAGCTTTGCGATAAGAGCAGCTCCGTCCTCAGTGAGGTCGATGTCCTCCTGTGAGGCTATATACTGCAATCTTGCAGCAATATCCTCAGGCTTTATGCGCCTGAAATCATATCTCTGACAGCGTGAGGTTATGGTAGCAGGTACCTTGTGTATCTCAGTTGTGGCGAGGATGAACTTAACATACTCCGGTGGTTCCTCCATTATTTTGAGGAGAGCGTTGAATGCGCTCTGCGAGAGCATATGCACCTCGTCGATGATATATATCTTGTATTTGCCTCGTTCGGGAGTATAAACTGCTCCGTCACGGAG